>JAUIHY010000297.1 GCA_030432115.1 Gammaproteobacteria bacterium
AAACCCTTTGGCAATGGTGTTAATGCAGTCAGGCGTGCCATTCAGCATCTCGGGTATATTCAAATTGACACCATCTCAGTGATAGAGCGGGCGCATCACCATGTGTTGTTCTCGCGGGTGCCGAATTATCAACCGACCATGCTGGATAAATTGTTGTCGCAACGGCATGTGTTTGAATATTGGTCACATGCGGCGGCTTATTTGCCGGTTGAAGATTACCGCTTTTCTTTGCCCTATAAGCAGGCCATCAAGGATGGTCAGGTGCATTGGTTCAAAAACAAAGATGAACAATTAATGGCTGAATTGTTGGAGCGGATTCGCATTGATGGCCCATTGCGGGCGCGTGACATTGAAACCGAAGCGAAATCAAAAAAGTCTGAATGGTGGGATTGGAAACCGGCAAAAAAGGCGCTGGAACAGTTGTTTATGCAAGGCGACTTGATGGTCAGCAGCCGTGAAGGCTTTCAAAAAGTGTACGACCTGACTGAACGGGTATTGCCTTCTGACATAAACACAGCGTTGCCAAGTGATGCGGAATTTGCAAAACACTTATTGGATCAACAACTGCGCTGTCATGGATTGGTTTCGCTTAAGGGCATCACTTATCTGCGCCGCAACTCGGGATTGAAACAAGCAGTTAAAGCGCTGGTAGATGCACAAGTGGATGCGGGTGTTTTAACGCAGGTTCAACTCCACAATGAAGCGATGTTTTATCTGCCAGCAGGCGCTTTGGATGAAAAAATGCCACGTTTGAACCAACAATTGCGTATTGTATCGCCTTTTGATAATGCGGTGATTCAACGTGATCGTTTACTGTCGGTGTTTGATTTTGATTATCAAATTGAGTGCTATGTGCCTGAGGCCAAGCGTAAATTCGGTTATTTTAGCCTGCCATTACTTTATCAAGGAGCATTCGTTGGCCGCATGGATTGTAAAGCGCACCGAAAAGAAAGGTGCTTAGAAATCAAGTCCTTGCATTTCGAAGTGCACCATTTTGACCAAGATGCAATCAATACCGCTTTTCTGGAAGCAATAAAAAAATTCATGGCATTTCATTCTTGTGATTCTGTGACATTAACTGAAGTACAACCAAAAGCATTGTTTCAAACATTGCGACGTGCCTTAGGTGATTTGAATTGATATCAAACCATGAAGAAAATAGCCACCTAAATGATTACAATGCCTGTCATTTTTCTAAATATTAAATAGGTATTTAAATGTTAAATTTTTTCAGGGTCGCCAGTGTGTTAGAGGGATTTTCTTACCTTGCTATCTTATGTGTCACACTCGGTTTTATCAGCAGGGATTTTGTTTTTGTGATTGGCATGACGCATGGTGTGTTGTTCTTTTTGTATTTTTTGCTTTCACTTTTGACCTCTCATAATCAAACTTGGTCTGTGGTTGTTTGGGTATTGGTTCTGTTGGCGGCAATCATTCCTTTTGCTTTTGTGCCTGTTGAAATGTTTTTACAAAAAGAACTGCGTAAGACTAAAAAATCTGTTCAACCGGCCACCTAAATACAGCCATATGGCGTTATATTTTTGTTTAGTGAAAGCTTGCTGAAGTCACGTTATAATGTATCGTTTTTTAATTCACCACTACTGGGATACCTATGGTTCAAAAAATTAATTTACTCTTGCTGCTGGCTTTGCTCAGCGGGTGCGCCAACCATTCAACAAACCCTTCACAGGTCAAAGCAGACTCAGCTTCATCGCCACAAACAGTGGTGGAAGCAGATCCTTTCTTATGGCTTGAAGATGTAGAAGGAACAGCGGCCATTGACTGGGTTAAGGCCCGCAATAAGAAGTCATTGGATGTGCTTGAAAAGCACCCTTCATTTGCGGCTTTGTATGAAAATAACAAAACCA
>JAUIHY010000081.1 GCA_030432115.1 Gammaproteobacteria bacterium
CTGAAAAAAGGTGTTAAGCAATTCAAAGACAACTTCACCGCATACATCAATGATGCCGATGCGGCAGCCAAAACCCGTGTAGAAAAGGCGTTACAACGCAAAGGGTTTGAAAAGGGTTTGTCAGAATCCATTGCGGCATTGCCTTATTTGAGTGCGGCTTTGGATGTGGTCAGTGTGGCCAATAAACAAAAAATCACCGTGAAAAAAGCAGCCGATGTGTATTTTCCACTGGGTAAGTTCTTGAATTTGTTGTGGTTACAATCCATGGTAGAAAAGCTGGTCGTGGATAACCAATGGCATGTGTATGCCCGTGGTGGTTTGCGCGACGATTTGAGTAACCACCATGCTGAATTGACCGCTTCTTTGCTGAAAAGTTATGACAATAAACTGAGCAGCGAGGCTATCATTCAACGCTGGTCACAAGACCATGGTGACAAAGTGAAGAAAGTAAAAAGCATGATGATGAGCATCAAATCTGAGAAAAACGCAGATTATCCCACCATCATGGTTGCCATCAATTCACTCAGTCATTTGGTGGCTGCGACCAAGTAAAAAAACCAAGATAACCAAGCCACATCTTAGTTGTGGCTTGGTTAACTCCTTGAAAGCAATGAAACACCAGTTTGATACTGTTAATCCATCTGTTTGTCCTTTGTGTGGCGAAGGTAACGCTTGTATGAACTTAAGTGATCCACAAAGTGTTGATACATGTTGGTGCCAAAACCCTGCAATCGTTTTCTCGGATCACTTGTTAAAGCAAGTGCCCAGTTCTCATAATAACCAAGCCTGTATTTGTAAAAAATGTGCTGAAACAGCTAAGAGTGAATTAAAGGGGTGACACTTTTGGCAAGAGGACTGTAAAACTAAGGTTTCCAAATCCCCAGGCACAAAAAAACCCGCCATTTGACGGGTTTTTTTTGTATTACTTAAAAATTCAAGCCACGTTGTCTTTTACGACTTTGGGCTTTTGTTCAATGGTATTTTTGCTCGAATTGATAGCGATGGTTCTGGGCTTCATGGCCTCAGGAATTTCGCGTTCTAGTTCAATGTGTAACAAACCATTGTCCATGCTGGCGGCTTTCACTTTCACGTGGTCGGCCAATTGAAAACGGCGTTCAAAAGAACGGTTGGCGATGCCGCGGTGGATGAATTTGCCTTGTACTTCAGCTTCTTTTTTGCCTTTCACAGTCAATGTGTTTTGCTCTGATGTGATTTCCAAATCATTGTCACCGAATCCGGCCAGGGCCAATGTGATGCGGTAGTTATTTTCATCGATGCTTTCGATGTTGTATGGTGGATAGCTGGGTGTTTGATCGATGCGGTTGGCTTGGTCTAATAATTGCGCCATGCGGTCGAATCCAACAGAAGTACGGAATAAGGGTGTTAAATCAAAGTTCATGTGTTTCTCCTAATTTAATAGCAAGATTATTGTTTTGGCTCGCATATGCCGAGCCGCTTAAATGATCAATCCCCGAAGGCAATCAATCGATATTCACTATTTATGAACGTTTAATTTTATTTCAATAGGTAATGGCCAAAAATCCCAAAAAACACTGTCATACCGACCCAGTTATTGTGTAAAAAGGCTTTGAAGCACTTGGCTTCATTTCTGGCCATGATTTGGAATTGTTGATAGACAAATAACCATACCACAACAAGCAATGCCAAAAAATAAGGCGCAGTCAATTCCAATTGTTGACCTGACAAAAACAAGGCTGCCACAGTCATCAGCTGCAAAATACCAACAATGTGTCTGTCTAAATCACCAAATAAGATGGCGGTGGATTTGATGCCAATGCGCAAATCATCTTTGCGGTCTATCATGGCATAAATGGTGTCATACGCGGTGGTCCAAACAATATTGGCAACAAATAGCAGCCAAGCCACTTTCGGCACAGTGCCGGTGATCTCAGCATAGGCCATAGGTATCGAAAAGGAAAAGGCGATGCCGAGATAAACCTGTGGCAAATAGGTCAAACGCTTCATCAAAGGGTAGGTGACGGCAAAAAATGCCGCGGCCATGGCCAAATAAATGGTCAAAGGCTGTAAAAATAGCAACAAACAAGCGGCCAAAAGCAACAACACAAAGAACAGCAGCCAAGCCTGTTTAACAGGAATCAAATTTTGTGCCAAAGGCCTGGCGGCAGTGCGTGTCACATGGCCGTCAAATTTTCGATCTGAAATGTCATTGATAACACAGCCGGCGGCTCTCATCAAAAACACACCAGCGGTAAAAATCAACCAATGTGACCAAGTCGGGTGACCATCAGATGCCAGCCACAAGGCCCACCAAGTCGGCCAAAGCAACAGCAAGGTGCCAATGGGTCTATCCAAACGCATCAATTGCAAATAAGGTTTGAGGTTTTCTGTTTGCTTGTTGGCCATTTCTATTTAAAATGCTACTTTATTCAAAAACCAACATTATATGTTCCACATTGCTTTGTTTGAACCAGAAATTCCACCAAATACAGGAAACATCATTCGCCTCTGTGCCAACACAGGTGCTCAATTACATTTGATTCATCCTTTGGGCTTTGATATGGAAGTGAAGGCTTTGCGTCGAGCGGGATTGGATTACCATGAGTGGGCACATGTGATTCAGCATGAAAATTACCAAGCCTTTATTGACAATACTGACTTCACCAACATATATGCGGTGACCACCAAGGCCACGTCGTATCACCATGAAATGGACTACCAAGCAGGTGATTGTTTGCTTTTGGGGCCTGAAACGCGTGGCTTGCCTGCTGAGGTTTTGAATTCGGAACAAACCCAAAACATTCGGGTGCCGATGCAAAAAGACAGCCGCAGTTTGAATTTATCAAATACGGCGGCGATTGTTTTATATCAGGCTTTGGCCAATACGGGTTTTAAGGGATTGCTGTAATGGATCAGACTCAATCTTTAGGCATTGCAAAGAAATTGAATGGAACAGGAACGGTAATAATATACCTTGCCTTAACTATGTTTTTTATTTGTATCTTTCTTTTAATCGGAAGCTTACAAGCAGGTCAAAGGATTGGTTTAGTGGTTGTCATTTCTCTGAGTTTGTGGGTATTAGGGTTTTTGTTGAAAGGGTTGGCCGCCATCATTTTCAATCAAGTCAAAAACAATGAATTAATTGCAGTCCTTATTGAAAGTAAAAAGAACTGAAAAATATGTACCCCCTGAATGAATCAGGGGGGAGTCAATTTTAAAAACTATCAATCCAATAAAGCGCGCAACATCCAAGCTGTTTTTTCATGTACGTCTAAGCGTTGCGTCAACAAGTCTCCACTGACATCATCGGCTTCCAGCGCTTCACTTTGTAATACATTTCTTGCACGCCGTACCAAGGTTTCATGGCCTGACAATAGGTCCTTGATCATGTCTTCGGCTTTCAAATGACCTGAGGCTTCTTTGATTGCCGTCAACTGCGAGAATTCAGCATAAGAGCCAGGAGCAAATGCGCCCAAAGCCCGGATGCGTTCAGCAATCACGTCCACGGCAGTGGCCAATTCTGTATAATGCTCTTCAAACATTTGATGCAAGGCCGTGAATTGAGGGCCAGTCACATTCCAGTGGTAATTATGGGTTTTCAGGTACAAAGTATAGCTGTCGGCCAGTAATTCGCTCAAACCTTGAACGGTTACAGACAATGCTTGTTGATCTAAGCCAGTATTGATATTCATGTTGTTTCCCTATGTTTTATTGATGGTTATATTATCTGCTGCTTTCAGTGCAACGTCCAATTCATTGTATTTGTTGTCATGTTCGGAAAAACCAAACATTATTACGGTGTGATGGCAATTTTCATCACACCGTCCGTTGGTTGGCAAGCAATTCATAAGCCGTTTCAATGTCATCTAGTTTGTACCTGTGTGTGACCATGGGTTTCAAATCAATTCTGCCAGAGGCAATCACCGCCATCAAACGCCGCATGCGCTCTTTGCCGCCTGGGCAGAGTGTGGTGATGATTTTGTGGTCGCCCAGACCAGCAGCAATCGAGTCCAAAGGCATGGACAGTTTGCCCGAATACACGCCTAGGCTGGATAAAGTGCCGCCAGGTTTCAGAACATTTAAACAACTTTCAAAAGTTTGTTGTGTGCCCAAAGCTTCGATGGCGACATCCACACCACGGACTTGGGTCAAGCGCATGACGGCTTTGACAGGGTCTTCATCATGAAAATTGATGGTGTGGTGTGCACCCAGTTTTTTTTGAAACTGCCAAGCGTGCATTGATGCCATCGACAACAATGATTTGTGTGGCCCCGCGCAAGCTGGCACCTGCTGTGGCACACAAGCCAATGGGGCCTTGAGTAAAAACGGCCACCGAGTCACCAATTTGAATGCTGCCCGATTCGGCGCCACCAAACCCTGTGCTCATGATGTCTGGGCACATCAAGATCTGTTCATCAGATAAATCATCAGGAATCAATGACAGGTTGGCTTGGTCATTGGGTACCAGTAAATATTCGGCTTGGCAACCGTCTATGGTGTTACCAAATTGCCAGCCGCCCATGGCATGACTACCACATTGTGAGTGGTGACCATCCAAACAGAAACATTGGCCACAGGGTGTGATGGCTCCAGCGATAACCCTTTAACCGATTTCATAGCCGTGAACCGCTTCTCCGAGCTGAGCAATCGTTCCCACCGGTTCATGACCAATGGTTAAACCTGGTTTGACAGGGTATTCTCCCCTAAGGATGTGTACGTCAATGCCACAAATGGTGGTCATGGTGACTTTAATTAAGGCATCCCCTGGCCCGACTTTTGGGATGGGTTTTTAATCTAAAATGATGTGCCCCGGGCGGGTAAATACAGCGGCTTTCATGGTATTCATCTTGATTACTCTTTTGTTGATTCTACAATTCAGTTTAGCAATTATTCGGGTATAATCTCTTGATGAAAGTCAATAAATGCACAAAGCGTGTTGGTGAATAAACTTACAAAGGCAACCAATCAGTGGGCGGTGTGAAAGACAATTTATACCTCGCGGCCCAGAGTAGTTTGTTTTGGACTGTGTTCCTGATTGCCTATTTGGTGTTGGGTATATTCAGTGCCTGTCATGCCTTGTTAAACAAACGAGACCCGCGTTCTGCTCTGGGTTGGGTGGTGGCCTGTTTGAGCTTACCCATCGCCGGTTCTTTGGCTTATCTGTTGTTTGGCATCAATCGAATTGCCTCTAAAGCCAAGTCATTGACTGAATCCATCAATGAGCAAGCCCAAATAGCTAGTGGTGAACTTGCGCAACAGGTGCCGGGCCATTTGTCCTCTGTTGGTGCTCGCATCACCCAAAAAAAACTAACACACAACAACCAATGGGAATGCTTGCGCAATGGGGAGGCGGCCTTTCCTGCAATGATGGCTGCCATTGACGCGGCGGTTCATCAAGTGGTGCTCTCGACCTATATATTTGCCAATGATGTCATTGGCCAACAATTCACTAAGGCACTGAAATCTGCCCATGGACGCGGGGTGTCCGTGTATGTGCTGATAGATGGCATAGGCGCCCGCTATTCTTTGCCTAGCATGGTGAATACGCTACAGAAGAATGGCATACGATGTGCTCAGTTTTTGCCGCCAAAGTGGCTTCCTCCCCAATTCAGTATTAATTTGCGTAACCACAGAAAAATTTTGGTTGTCGACCAGCTTGTGGCCTTTACAGGTGGCATCAACATCAGTGAAAAACACATGGTGACAACGCATCAAAAGGCTGCTGCAGATTTGCATTTTAAATTCACCGGTGATGTGGTCGAGCAACTGAGCGAATTGTTTTGGCATGATTGGCAGCTGGCAACCGGTGAGTTCAGTAAAATGTTAAGTTCAAAGCCAGAAAACCTTCACTCAGGTGGCAGTTGTCGATTGATTGCCGATGGCCCGGATGGTGATTTGGATCAGCTCAGCTTGGTTTTGAACGCAGCCATTGCTGCGGCCAAGGATCGGGTGACCATTTTGACTCCCTATTTTATCCCCTCGAGAGAAATGGTGGCAGCCATGCTTTCAGCGGTTCATCGTGGGGTCAGCGTCGAATTATTGTTACCCGAGCGGAGTAACCTGAGGTATGTGGACTGGGCCAGTGAGCACATGCGCTGGCAGTTATTGAAATGGGATGTGGCAATTTATTTAAAACCCCCGCCATTTGAACACAGTAAGTTGGTGCTGATAGATGATGCATATGCGATGGTGGGGTCGGCCAATATAGACCCAAGGTCTTTGCGTTTGAATTTTGAATTGATGGTGGAAATATTTGATCATTCCTTCAATCAATCGATGACAGCATTGTGTGATGGCATCATCAAGCAGTCACGCCAGCAAAGCTTAAACGATGTCCAAAATCGGCCATTGTGGCAAAAACTCAGAGACGGTTTTTTCTGGTTGTTTTCTCCTTACTTATAAACCCAACTAGCCTCCCAAAGCCCCTTGAGCTGGATTGGCTCAAGGGGTATTGATTCAGCGCATTCAGCCTTAAAGTTGTGTTTGGATCCAAGCATCTATTTTTTGATCCAAGAATGACATGGGAACGCCACCGCCAAGTAAAATCAGGTCGTGGAAGGCTTTGATATCAAATTTGTCACCCAAAGCGTCTTTGGCTTTTTGTCGCAATTTGACCATGTTGATCATGCCCATTTTGTAACCCAAGGCTTGTCCTGGCCACACCATATAGCGCTCAATTTCAGCCACCACATCAGATGCTACTGTTCCGGTGGTATCTGCCATGTATTTAATGGCTTCTTCTCGTGTCCATTTTTTATAATGCAATCCAGTGTCCACCACCAAACGCACCGCACGGAACAATTCTGCTTTCAAACGACCCAAATTGCCAAATGGGTCATTTTCATACATGCCCATTTCATAAGCTACCAATTCAGAATACAAGGCCCAACCTTCTGCGAAGGCATTGTAAGGGGCTATGCGACGCAACATGGGTAAATCATCTTGTGCCAGGTTCAAAGCCACCTGCCAATGGTGACCTGGGTTGGCTTCGTGGTAGGTTAAAGTTTTCAAATCAAATTTGGGGTTGGCTTTGATGTCGCGCAGGTTTATCCAATAAATGCCAGGCTGCGACCCATCAATACTGGGAGAATTGTACATGCCGCCAGGCGCTGAGGCTTCTCGTGATTTGGGGAATTTCCTCACCTCTACAGCATAAGGTGGTGCAGTGCCGAACTGTTCTGGCATGCGCACATTGATTTCTTCAATGTAGCGATTCAAATCAGCCAATAATTGTTCGCGGCCTGCATCTGAATCTTCATATAAGAAACGGGGGTCGTCATTCAAGGCTGTCATGCGCTCACCGACAGTGCCTTCACTCATGCCCTCACTTTGAAAAATAGCGTCCATTTCTGCCAGAATCCTGTCTACTTCAGCCAAGCCCAGATCATGAACTTCTTGAGGAGACAGATCAGTATCGCCCAAAACTTTAACAGCGCTTTGGTAAAACGCTTCACCATTGGGTTGTGCCCAAATGCCTGCTGTGGTTGGTGCTTTATCAAGCAGGGCAGTTTGTTGTGCTATCACTTTTTGATAAGCAGGGTAAACCACAGTTGAAATGGCGTTCAAGGCCGCTTGTGTGACTTTGTCGTTTTCTGCTTGAGACAGGCCTTCAATATTTTTAATGGCATCGGCTAAGTGTTTCATTAAAGGGTGGTCTGCAGGTTTGGGAGCAATAAAGCTTTCCAGGCCTGCAATGGTTTTTTCAATAATCACTCTAGGGGCCAGCCAACCCTTGGCAATGTCATGTTCTGATTTGGCCAACACATGGTCGACAAATTGACCCAGGGCACTCAAACGTTTGAGGTAATTATGGGCGTCATCAGCTGAATTGATGGCGTGGTTGGTGGCCAAGGTGTTGGGTACATCAATCAGTGGGCCATTGATTTGATTGATGACAAAGGCTGACAAGCCCATCCAAACATCAATATATCCAATGTCAAATTGCGCATCACCAGCAAAGTATTGATTGATGTCCATCATCACTTGGCGGTTTTCTTCAGCAATGCCGGTGCTGGGCTCCGCTGCCGTCAACTGGTCATTTAACTGACGTATGTTTTGACGCATTTTGGCCTCAGATTCAGGCGAATAGTCATCCAATCGGTCATTGTAAAAACCACCTGCATCGGCTTCACTCAACCCATACATCGAAGCTGATACGGGTCGCGCAGAAAACAATGCAACTGCACTTTGTTGGTACAAAGCATCTAAATCTACACTGGCCTTTTGTTGAACTGCAGGTTCAGCAAGTGTTTGTTGGGTTTTGACTGCCGTTGACTGTGTTGTTGATTTGTCTTCTTGTTGACACGCGCTTAAAGCCAAGCTCATGGCCAGAAATAAAGTTGTTTTGTTCATTGTCGTTATCATGGGGGCCCCAGTGGTTATCATTTTAGAAGTGATAGATTCTAACAAAGTCATTAAAATTTACAAACAAGCACTTTTACAGTACGTAAAGATGAACTGTAGTTGCAACCCTACGGGGTGCCTATTTGGGCAAAGTGTTTTAGCAAAAGTCATGAATGGGCGAACGACTTTGTATGTCTATCAACTTTTGATGCAGTGCATAGCGAGGAGCAATGTATGATTTGAGGATCATAGTCACGAAACAAACCTTTAGATAATGATGTTGTTATTAAGTAGAAGATTAAACTATGATGTTTAGCGTACAAATAAATTGGAAAATCATCATGAAAAAAATCTTTCTTATGGCCTTTGCTGCCTTGTTGTTAACCGTTGCGGCTCATGCAGAAGATACTTTAATCAAAGCCAAAGCATATCTGGATGTAAAAACAGGTCAATGGCAATCACCGGCTGAAATATTAATCAAAGGCGGTGTGATTTCAGCCATTAATCCTGAAGAGATACCCGATGGTGTCAAAGTGATTGATTTATCAGGTCAGTACATGCTGCCGGGCTTGATGGATATGCACACCCACTTAGATTTAGATTTCAATGGTGGTTTTGATCACATCATCACCAAAGAAGGCGCTGCAAATGGTGCTTTGCGCGCGGCCAAGAATGCTGAAAAAACCTTATTGGCTGGTTTCACAACGGTTCGAAACATTGGAACAGTGCACATCACCGATGAATTGATAGATGTGGCTTTGGCCGAAGCGATAGACAAAGGATGGGTAGTGGGGCCTGATGTGATTCCTGCAGGACACATGATCACGATTCTGGGTGGTCACGGTGACTTGACTTTGGGCTTGTCTGAAAACTTGATTGAACAAAGCCCCATCAACGGCATTGTCAGTGGCGTAAATGAAGCCATCAAAGCCGTTCGTTACCAAATCAAAAACGGTGCCAAGGTGATAAAAATTCATGCCACAGCAGGGGTTTTGTCACTGGAGGATTCAGTGGGCGCACAACAGTTAAATAATGAAGAAATGAAGGCCATAGTGGAAGAGGCTGGTCGTCATCACATCAAAGTCGCGGCCCATGCCCATGGCACCGAAGGCATCATTGCTGCCATCAAAGCCGGCGTGGCATCTATTGAACACGGTTCATTGTTAGACAAGGAAGGTATGAGATTGATGAAAAAGAAAGGCGTTTACTTGGTACCAACCACAGGCTTGATTGACAGCATGGCAGGCAGCATAGACAAAATTGATCCCAAAATGGCGGCCAAAGCAAAGTATGTACTGCCTTTGGCACAAGATAATTTGTCAGAAGCCATTAAACAAGGCGTACCCATTGCCTTGGGCACCGATGCACCATTGATTCCTCATGGACAAAACGCCTTGGAATTATCCGCCATGATGAACCGCGGCATGAGTGCCATTGAAGCCATTCGTTCTGCCACAATCAACACCGCAGACTTGTTAGGGCTACCAGACCGAGGTGAAATTAAGGTGGGGATGCGTGCTGATATCATCGCTGTTGATTCAGATGCATTGGAAAATATCACAGTATTGGAATCTGTGGGTTTTGTTATGAAGAAGGGTGTGGTTTATAAATAAACTGGGTTGAACAGGAGGGGAG
>JAUIHY010000082.1 GCA_030432115.1 Gammaproteobacteria bacterium
ATCGAGTTACTATCAATGTTGGATTATTACTTATGCATACATTGGAAGATTGTAGAGAGTAATTTGTCAGGAGAGCCACTAGTACTCCCTGTTGATAGTTATGTCATAGTAAAAAGACGGCTTGCGCTAGAGTGGATTTTATACGGTGAAGATTGGGAAGATATATCGTTGGATACATGAATCGAGGAACGACAGAAACGGGAACAGGTATTCCATTGGAAGTTGAAACGTAGGGTTCAGCTTCATTGATCGGATAAAGCAGGACAGGCTTTTGTAAGGAAGTTGAAATCATAGGTTCAGCTTCCTTTTTCGCCTAAAAAAGGACTTTTTTGTCGGTAAGATTGGGCTTGATTTTAAAGTGGCTGGGAAGGGAGGTGGTTTTTGGTGATTTGGCCAGATTTAGGCCGAGCCCGTCTGCTTCAGGTTTTTGAAGTCAGGTGAAGAGTTATTGCATTCATAACTATTCAGGCAGTGACTTGAACTGGATACCTACGGTTCGTTCATTCGCCTCATCCTTGAGGCTCACCCCTACGGGGCTTGCGTGAAAAATGTTTATGGAAAACATTTTCATGAAACCCAAGGGCTAAATACATGGAAGCATTTAGTAAAAATTGTTCCAGACAATTTTTTCTTTTTGGTTTTGGCAGCGTATTCTTTTGACCGTCCCCAAAAACTAATAAAGGTAGTCACTCGTTGAATGTCTAAGTTGTAGTGGAATTGAATTCAATTTAAAACAGCGCACTCAAGAAACAAGAATTATTAAACTTTTTTGAATCAATTCACCACAATCTAACGCTTTATTAGGATGTTCACACCAATAAATATTTGAATAGGCACTTCTTTTCCATTCAGGTTTTAACCGCATGTGATTGAAAAGGTTAGTGAAATTAATATTTTTCAGGTGTTTGAAAGTGAATGTGTGGCTTGCTTTATGTAAATTTAATCCGGAATATCCGAACTGTCCAATGGTACAAAATATGAAAAAAATCAAAACCCTCGTTATTATCGCGTCGCTGTTGTTGTTATCAACGCCACTATTGGCCGGTGATGGCGACTGTATTTCTGTTCAATCGGGAAATTGGGAAGACCCAGCGACATGGAATTGTGGTGGCATACCACGTTTGAATTTTGGTGCGATTATTAGCGCTGGGCATGAAGTTACTATCAATGGTGATGCCCTGCAACTGAATCAAGTGGTGATTCAGGCGACAGGACAACTAACCGTTGGTGATGGCTCACCACAAAATGACATCACCATCCAAGTTCAGGACGATGGCTTTGATTTCAGTCAAGGTACATTGGCATTAAATACTGGATTGAATTTAGAAAACACCAACCCTGGCAGTGACACCTTATTGGGAACCACAGACGGCTCTTTTGGTTTGAATGTGACGGCACAAGACACGGTGCAACTGGCTGGAGATATGGGCGCCACCACGCCGTTGCAAGCGGTTGAAGTTTCTGGTGGCAGTGGCATTGAGATCAGTGCAGGTACGCTTACTGCTGATCTTTTCTTATTCCATGACCCTGTGGTGGTTAAAAATTCTCCCACCATCACCACTTTGGTGGCTGGTATTATATTTGCTCGGACACTCGACGCCACACCCAATGAAGTCAATCAGCTGTCACTGATTGCGGGCAACGGCACGGTGACTTTTTCAGGTGATGTGGGTGTGACGGACCGGTTTTTGGATTTCGCTGTTGAAGCCAATGCGGTGCGGTTCAGTACCAATCAGTTCATCACCCAACGCCGCACAGATTTGCTGGTGAACACCATTTATTTGGACAGCCCAAATGGCTCCGTACATATTGAGGGAAGCACAGCCACCAACAACAGCACACGGGTGACCATTGGCAACCCAGGCAGTGTCGTGTTACCTGATGATGCAGGGGGCAGTGATCAAAACTTGAACCTCATCGCGGGATACAACATGACCATCAATGCCAATTTGGGCAGTGAAACCGAACAACTCAATGACATCACATTGAGTGCGCTGAACAAAATCTTTGTCAACAGTGATCACATTAATGCCAATAGTTTAACTGTAAATGATTTGATTCAATTCAATCGAGACATGAATTTAAATGTAGTGACTGCAGACTTTCTTGGCGAAGTTATCATCAATTTCATCATTTTGTCATTGAATGAAGGGTCTTCAGAATTTGCTGCCGGTATCTCAAGTTCGGGCCAGATTGTCGTGGCTCAAGGAAGCACCATGGTCCTGACAGCCGACACCACTTTTAGTGGCACTGTGGAAGTGGCTGGAAATTTGAATTTCGAATCGCCTATCACAGGTAACAATCCTTTGCCCAATGCCCAGCAAATCAATTTTCAAGGTGGTTCAGCCAATGTCCTCAATTTATCAAACCTCAGATGGGCCATTGCAGCGAACCAAACCCTTTCAGGTTACGGTAACATCGTTGGCGAGCTTGAAATCCTGAATGGAGGTAACTTGAAGCCTCAACAAGGTACACTTCGAGTTGATTTCTTCAACATGGTACCTGGTGCTAATTTTGTCGTGGATTACGATGAACAAATCTCCATTGGTAGCCTCCAATGGGTGGTCTCTGGATCCATTATCGATGCCAATTTAATTGCTGATTTATCTGGTCATGATGGCAGTACGTACAACGTCATCAGGGCCGCTGCCATGCAGCCTTTGTCCGGTCGCTTTATCAACCAGCCTGAGGGCAGTCAAGTCAGTGACGATTACACCATCACGTATTCGGGTGGCAATGGCTTTGATGTGGTTTTGGAGCCTGCTTGTGTACAAAACACCACCGTAACCAATAACAATGATTCGGGCCCTGGTTCTTTGCGTGAAGCGGTCAGTCAGGCTTGTACCGTTTCAGAAACCCAGATTGATTTTGATGACAATTACACCATTGAATTGTCATCGCCCATCTCTGTGGACGACTGGGTCACTTTGCAAGGCTCAGGACAAACACTCAGCGGTGCTGAGACTGTGGGGATTTTGGATGTTTCAGACAGTGGCACCTTGACTCTTGATCAAATCAACGTGACGAACAGTGGTGTCAGTGCCATTTTCAACCAGGGCACTTTGAATGTCATAAATAGTTACTTCGCCAACAATGCCTCTGGTAACTCCAGTTTAGGCGGCGGGGCCATCCGCAACTTCAATGAGTTGTCAGTCACCCATAGTGCTTTTTATCAAAACAATTCAGAGCGTGGTGGTGCCATATTCAATGATGGTTCGGCTGAAACAAGTATTGAGAATTCAACTTTCTTTGAAAACGGTACCCAAGAAACAGGCGAGGGCGGTGCGATTCACAACCGAGGTGTGATGTTGCTCAACAACAGCACCTTACTAGACAGTGGTGATGGCGAGTTTACTGTTGCAAACAGTATTTTTAACTGGGGCTCCAATGCAAACTTGACCATTAACAACACAGTGATAGCCAGTGACTCCACCAGAACAGAATGTCTAAATACCAACAATGCAACGGTGAATGGAACACATTACCTTATTGACGATGGCACATGTGGCGCCCCATTGCAAGGGGATCCGTTGTTGGGCGATTGGGCCAACAATGGTGGTTTTGCACAATCTGTTCTACCGCTATCAGGCTCGCCATTAATCAATGCCGGTGACAATGGCAGCTGTAATGACTTTGATCAAGTGGGCACCCCGCGACCACAAGGTGCTGTCTGTGACATCGGCGCCATTGAATTGGTTGACAATAATCCACCGAGTGTGAGTAGAGTGTCTGAAGGCGGTATACAGTTGGCCGCGTGTGACAGCCGCAATACCGAAGTTACCATTGTCGAGTTGAGTTTCAATGAATATGTATTGAATGCTGAAGACCCATTGAACTACTGGTTGCGTTTTACAGGCGCTGATAACAGTTTTGATGACTTTGAAAAAGGAAAAGGGGATGACACTTTCTGGTCACCGATGCAGGTTGACGTCAGTGGTGACAACAACACGCCTGTGGTCACATTAACTTTCGCTGAAGCCATTCCTGATGGTCTGGTGCGATTGGAAGTGAGTGATGACATTGTGGATCAAGTGGGTAACCCATTGAATGGAGGTGATTATCACTTATTACAATTCAGGGTGGAAAGAGAAAACTTGTTTAAGAATGCTCATTTTGACTGTGGTGATGCAGGTATAGATACACCTTGGGATGTGACTTTTGACAGTAGTTCAGATTGGAGCAATTTAGACGTGATTGACTCTGATAACTCAGGGTCAGCTGAATGGTATGGTGTTTTTGAATCTGAAAACTTGGGGTTAGCGCAATGTCAAAACATCAATGGAGGCTTACCATTGGGGTTAGCAGCAGCTTTCAGGTTTGAACCATTTAATGTTCGAGCACCTGAAAACGGAATCAGTGGTGGCTCGGAAACATTTGATGTGACTTTGTACTGTGAAAGCTGGGACCAAGCTGATTGTATGGGTAATTCGCTGGGTGAAGAATCGACAGCTGTCGAAAACATCACAACAGCCAACCAGTGGCACTCTCTTTCTGTATTGCTGCCACAGCCTCCTGTTAATGCCCAATCAGTGTATTGTGGCGTAAGAACACAGACTCATCCAGGTGGCTCACAATTCATTAACTTCGATCAAATGAAATTATCAGAAAATGACGTTATCTTTATCAACGGATTTGAATAACAGCAGTTAAACAGAATTGAAAAGGGGCGCTAAAAGTCAACATTTAGCGCCCTTTTTTATACCCAGGAAAAAGTTTTAATTAGATTATTGATACCATTAAGGATTGGGTTACCTATTTGTGGAACCAGCTGGTTGTTAATAAATAAGCCGCAGTTTCAACCAGGAAACCTAAAAAGCCATAATGAAAATTAAAGTGAGTATTTTTTACTAACAAAAATTTAACTTGATTGCGCACACTGAATTGTTTATAACCATTGGTTAAAATTTTGGAGGACTTATGACGGAAACAAAAACTGAACCTAAAGTCACAGCCGTGACGCGATTTTTGAATTTTATTGAGCGGGTGGGGAATAAGCTTCCTGATCCTGCGATCATCTTTTTATTTGCCTTGTTGACCATCTGGGTGTTTTCTTGGTTGTTATCTGGTGTGGATTTCAGCGCCATTGACCCGAGAACGGGTGAGGCCATCATCATCAATAACTTGTTGACCGGTGATGCCATAGCGAACTTTTTGACTTCCATGGTCAAGACCTTTACTGGCTTTGCGCCACTCGGAGTGGTATTGGTTGCGATGCTGGGTGTTGGCGTGGCCGAACATTCAGGTTACATCAACACGGCGATCAAACTGATGTTGAAGCGCACACCTAAAGCTTTGTTGACTCCTGTGATTATTTTGGTGGCGATTGTGTCGCATACCGCCACAGATGCCGGCTATGTGTTGGTGATTCCTTTGGCTGGTGTGATTTATTATTCCATGGGACGACATCCTTTGGCGGGTATTGCAGCGGCTTTTGCTGGTGTCAGCGGCGGTTTCTCTGCGAACTTTATTCCATCGGGTATTGATCCTTTACTACAAAGTTTTACCCAAACCGCTTCGCAAATCATTCAGCCTGATATGGTGGTGAATCCACTGAATAACATTTACTTCACCGGCATTTCGAGTTTGTTTATCGTTTTGGTCGGTTGGTTCATCACTGATCGCATCATTGAGCCGCGTTTGGAAGCGACCAAAGTCGATGGTGACACCGATGATTTGCCTTCTTTTGATGAAATCACGGCCAAAGAGAAAAAATCTTTTTATGTGGCTACTGCCGTTATGCTGGCGGGGATTGCCTTGTTGATTTGGGCGGCTTTGCCTGCTGATTCGCCTCTGCGTCATGAAGGTAAATTGACAGAGTTCAAAGCACCGATGATGCAGATGATTGTGCCTTTGATTTTCTTGCTGTTTTGGATTCCAGGTGCCGTTTACGGTTTTATGGCCGGTACGTTCAAACAAACCAAAGACATGATTGATGCCATGACCAAGGCGATGAATGGCATGTCTTATTATTTGGTGATGGTGTTTTTCTGTGCTTTGTTTGTGGCGGCTTTTGGTCAGTCTAATTTGGGCGCTTTGATGGCGATTGAAGGGGCTGAGGTGCTGAAATCTTTGGCATTACCCAGTGCGGTGACCATTGTTGGTATCATTTTCTTAACGGCGATTGTGAACTTGTTTGTAGGTTCAGCTTCAGGTAAATGGGCTTTGTTGGCGCCGATTTTTGTTCCGATGTTGATGCAACTGGGCATTTCGCCCGATTTAACCCAAGCGGCTTACCGTGTGGGTGATTCCAGCTCCAACATCATCACGCCTTTGATGCCATATTTTCCATTGGTGGTGGTGTACTGTCAGAAGTATGTGAAGGACACGGGCATTGGTACTTTGATTGCCATGATGTTACCGTTTTCGATTGCATTCTTGATTGGTTGGACCTTGTTTATGTTAGCGTATTGGTCCTTTGGTATTCCATTGGGTTTGCAAGCCAGCTATGTTTACCCAGCTGGTTAATGGCATTGTGCTTAAAAAGAAAGGCGCCTGTTTCGGCGCCTTTTTTTTGCTGTGAATATGGGCTATTTGACGCGTGAAAATTTTTGCTGTTGGTTGTTAGGATCGCAGTTGCCAGCGGCTGTTAAACGCGTCAATGGGATGTTGCCTGAGGTTTGTTCATCGACAGATTGAAAACGGAAGGTGCCAGAGAAGCAATCATTGAATTGGACGCTGCCTTGACCCCAGATACTGAGGCTTGGAGGTTGGTCATCCAGAAAAACTCCACCTTGGGTGCTGATGATGTCAAATGTGGCCTCATCTCCATCGACCATCCCTTGCATGGTAAACCACCTTTGTTCAGTGCCTGATTCATTGAAGGTGTACCAATAGCCCCACAAGTTCTGGCCAGCATTGATGATTTCTATGTTGATGCCTTGGCCACTGGTGGCCGGATCATACCATGAGCCATTCATGTCATTGCTGATGTCCACAAAATCATCTTCCATATTGATGGCTGGCAAAATGTGCTGGCGCAGCAGTGTGCCAATGCCTTGTTCATCTCGGTCATAATCATCAGCAGTAGAAATCACCAAAGTATCGCTTTCAGGGAAAACAAAAATATACTGCCTGCCATGACCATCAGCGTAATAACTTGGGTGTTTTCGTCCCAAGCGGTCTGGAAATTCTGTTACCCACCATTGATAACCGTAGCCGCTGCCTTCTTGTGTGAACACTTCAGGGTCAGATTCATGGTTGCTGTAGGTGGCGATAGATAAGTCAATCCATTCCTGGCTGAGAATCCTTTGACCATTCCAAACACCACCCAATCGAAACAATTCACCTATTTTAGCCATGTCAATGGGTTTCATCCACAAACCAAAGCCCAAGGGCGCGAGGTCATGTGGAAAAACGGTGATGCCTTGCCCTTGTGTGCCGCCACCGTCTATCAATTCCCAATGGGTGTCAGTGATGTCCAGTGGTTCAAACAAATGCTGCTTGGCAAAAGCATAGGGTTTTAGGCCGCTGATGTTTTCTAAAACCACACTCATCAATGAAGAGGCACCTGTGCTGTAGGCAAATTTTGTGTTGGGCTGACTGTCAATTGGCCAAGTTAACACGGTTAAATACCAGTCAATGCTATTCAGCATGATCGTGATGGGGTTGTTGGGTGTATTGTATTGAGTTGACCATTCATCCCATTGCAAACCATGGCGTTGGGCCAGCAAATCATGAATGGTGATGCTGTTTTTGAGTGTGGTGCCTGGTTGGTTTTGATATTGTGGCATATAAACCATCATGCTGTCATTGGGGTTTAAATCGGCACCCTTGTATTGGGCCACACCCAACAAGGTTGAACCGATGCTTTTGGTAACTGAATAAACGGGGCGTTTTTCTCCTTGGTTACCAAAATATTGCTCATGAACCAAGACACCATTGCGTATGACCAATAATGACCGAATGTTGCCATAATCACCAGTTTGTATCAATTGAGCCGCTTGGGAGATGCCAGCCGAATCGATGTTTTGTGATTCGGGTGTACCAGTGGGCCAGGTGAAGGCCTGTACAGCAGAGGATGTGCACAAAACAAATGCTAAGATCAATTTCATGATGTAAAGACTCCTGAATAAAGCCCTAAGATTTTACCACAGCTTGTCATGCTGGAAATGGGCAAGAATGCATGGCTTGAGAGCAAAAAACACCCTTTGAGGGGCATTAAGCTGTGTTATGTTTTCTTGAAAAATAACTGGCAAAGAAGCCAAACGTGGCACCATTCATACACAGCAAAGACCCGGAAAATAAAGCATCGAAGTCTAAGCTGCTGTTAAACAATGATAGCCAAATGATAAGCATGACTAAAAAACCAGACAAGCTGGCAGTCACTGGGTGATTGATTTTGTACTGATTTAAAATCAGTAAAGTTGGCCAACCAATGACCAGTGTCAAAATGCTGCCAAAGAAGAAAGCCAGGCCTGCACTGGTAAAGTAGCTGAAAAATACACTTGGCTCAAATTCAAAAATTGTTTCACCAGCGAGGACTCCCCAAACGGTCATCCAAATGGGAAAGAGCAATGCACCAAAAAATGAAGCCATGATGCATGAAATAAAAGCATGTTGCTTAAAACTTTTCAAATGTGAGACATTATTTGGAGTTGTCATTTTTTGGATTCTACAAAGCATTTGAAGCTATTTAAAAGCTCATGAATAGAAAAGCCACTCGGATGAGTGGCTTTTTGCATTGTTGAAATGGCTCGGTTATTCTGCGTATTTCTTTGCAAAGCGGTCATTCAATTCTTGTTGGCGGGTGTGCAATTCAACTTTTCGACCATCAATGTAAGCATCGACCAAAATATTGCCGCGCATGTCCAAGGCATCGCCTTCACTGATGAACAATGTGGCGCTTTTACCCACTTCTAATGAACCGTAGTCTTTGTCGATGCCTAAGATTTTAGCTGGGTTCAATGTGATCATCGAAAGCGCGGTTTCTTTGTCATTTCCATAAGCCACAGTGGTACCAGCGGTGAATGCCAAGTTGCGCGAACTCATGGATCCCGGATAGGACAATGCCACTTCAATGCCAGCTTGCGCCAACTCAACGGGTAGGGCATATGCGGCGTCTATTGATCGCTCGTTGGATGAAGGTAAGCTGTGCACAGATTCAACTATTACGGGTATTGCTGATGCCTTAATGAAGTCTTTGATGGTTGCTGCAGCTTGCCCCGTAACCAACACCAAGTTTTTGACATCAATGGATTTGAAATAATTGATGGCTTCAATGATGGCTTTGGGGTTGTTGCTGTGGACATAGACTTTTTTCTTGCCTGAGAACACAGGTTGAACGGCTGCCAATTTCAAATTGTTGCTGTCTTGGCTGTTTTGAGCGTCTTCAAATAAGGATTTAATGGCTTGGACTTTTTTTCCATAGTTTTTATCCTGTTTCAATTGCATGGTAAACGTTGACCAATCAAATTGTTTGCGCCAATTGGCAGGCCAGTTCACATGCAATGCGTCATCCACTTTAACTGCGGCATCTTCCCAGTTCCAAGCGTCCAATTGCACCACCGAGGAGGTGCCGCTTACCAAACCGCCACTCGGTGTGGTTTGGGCCAATAACACGCCATTGAAGCGCAAAGGAGGGATGCGTTCAGAATCGGTGTTGTATGCAATCAATGAACGCACATTGGGGTTCATTTGGCCGGTTTCAGAGAAATCACGTGTGGCTTTGAAAGAATCCACTTCGGTCAAGCCCAAATTGCTGTTGCTTAAAATGAAACCTGGGTAAATGTGCTGGCCTTTCAAATCGATTTCATTGCCGGTGGCTGCCATTTTGAAATGACCCACACGGGTGATTTTACCGGCATTGAAGGCCAGTTGGGCATTTTCCAATACCTTGCCATTTCCGACATGAATGGTGGCGTTGGTGAACACCACTTCTTGGCTTTGTTCAGCTGCAGGAATTGGTGTCAATGCCTGGGCA
>JAUIHY010000298.1 GCA_030432115.1 Gammaproteobacteria bacterium
GCAGTGGTACCAGAATACCTGAAAATCATCGGAGCTGCCAAGTTGAATATGACGAAATTCATAATAGTTGAGTCATTCAAAAAAACCGATATATCGCGTTTTGAAGCTGCTTTAAATGAACGGGTTAGCTTTTGAGCATTGTTTAAGTCGGTAGGGCGGGCTCCGCCGACTAAAACACCAAGAATGATTGCTTACATAAATAGCTGGTGGGTAGAGCTGACCCTGCGATAATTTCTTTTGTTATAAATAAAGAGGCCGCATATGAAAAAAGTTTTTCAAATAAGTATCGTTTTGGTTTGTTTATTGGCCATAACTGATGGTTATGCTGGTGTTTATAAGGCGCAGGGAGTGATTTACTATGAGGCAGGTCAAGGTATGGCCAAATGGAGCAGAACAGTTGATTCCAAAGTGGCTTCAGGTAAACCGATTAAAATGAATGCTGCAGGTCAGGTGGTGTCTATGTTGTTTACCATTGAACCAGTACCATCTGAAAAGTACAGCGTCACGGTTTCTCTGATGACTGCCCCGGAGCGAAATGAGGACATTGGAGTGATTTTGTTTTCAAGGGCTTATGAAGCCACACTGGTTGGCGGGCCGAATGGTCCGTTTGAATTTGAAGAAATACAAGATGGCATCAAATTTGGCGGTGCACTGGCATTGTCTTTAAGAGAGTGACTGTTAAATTTGTTTTACTTCCAGTATTTAACAACAATCCCAAGAATAACAAATTCGTGTAAAATCTAAGTTGTCTAAATCATCAGCTTTAATAAAAAAACTCCCCACGCCGCAATCACCCCACAAAATATCAATATTTGGGTCGTTGCTTGAGTCCAGTTGAAACAGCAGCAGCCATTCTTTGTCATTGGCATATCGCCTGGGATCTTCTTGTGTGAAGTGGGCATAGCCACCCAATTTGCTGCCTTCGACAAGGTGATTGTCATAGAGCCAATCACTGACTTCATCCGACAGTGACATCGGATCAACAACCCATGTGTCGAACCGATAGTCTGTAGGTGATAGCGACTCATTTTGAATATCAATGGTTAAAGCATAACAACCTGAAATTGGAGAATATTCTTTTTTTCTTGGCGCCTTTGCAACCTCCCAGTCGTCCGAATTTTTTTGAAATGCTGGGTGGTAAATTACCTGATGTCCAGAGGTGTTTTTGTAAGATTCTTCGAAAGGGGCATCAAAATTCAGGCCGTACATGTCATCATTGGCGATAAAAAATTGTAACAGTCCTTGGTTTGGATAATGTTCTAAACCTTTTAACTCTGAGCAATTAATCTGGGCAATCATTGTCATTGGTTGACCATTGGCAGATAAGGGATAGGCTTGGTTTTTGGGCCAATAGGCATTGCCACCAAAAAAGCTGTCCCAAGGGGCGTTGGGTTTTTCATTGCATGGTGTCAGTTTGGCTACTTGTAAAGGGAGTTGTTTAAGTCGCTTCGAAATCTCGTCGATATCCATAGCGCTTTTTTTATTTATAGCGGTTTTTTTGCCTTTTTTGCTGAATTGTAAAAGCTTAAATGCCACAAGCAATAGCGGCAACAGTATGAATAATGATTTGCTCAAGTATGATGCTCAAAACTGATAATTTATCACAAGTGATGCAACCATCAACGACATAGGATAATTAAATTCAATTCAGAAGTGTGGATTTGATATGGCGCATCGCATGAAAGGGAAGGGCTGGGCTGGCGTTCTCAATACTTATTCTGTTGTTGCGCTTGAATTTTGGTTTGAATGACCGCATGATAGGGGCTTTGAATCACCAGCCAATCACGTGTTAGACTCAGCCAATCAATCTTGTACCTTGCCAGACATTGC
>JAUIHY010000083.1 GCA_030432115.1 Gammaproteobacteria bacterium
TGGTGCAGGCATATTTGGAGCATCATCGAGACCCATCTAACGGAGAAACGGGAAACATTATTCTTGAGTAAGGACTTTTAGTCCGCAAAACAACCTATGGACTTTCAGTCCATAGTCGTTGAGTTTGCTGATTGTGTATTTTGGTGATGGTGGCCTTCAACCAAAGCAATTGACCTGTTCTGCTGTTGATTTTAAAGTGGTAACTGAAAGTGGGTTCAGTTGGGCTGAGGGATTGGAATACATCTTGATCATGTGGTGGTTGGTTTTGATGGTTTTGTAAAATGTCCATCGCCCGCCTGCCTTTCATGTCTTTAGGTGTGACAGTGAAAATGTCTAAAAAAGCTTGATTCATGCGTTGAATTCTACCATTCAAGTCCATTTGTATGATGCCGACATTGGCATGGTGAAACGTGGCATGGTAAAGGGCGTCTCTTTCATGGAAAGCATTGAGTGTCCTGCGGATACCAAAATACAACATCAAGCCCATCAGGGTGTAAATCAGGCCAGTCAACCAAAAAGTGGTTTGGCCGATCCAAGCGGTGATACGGTGTACGCTGTTGTCCAAATGGCGTTCAATGGGCGTTATTTTATCGTATAAACCTTCAATTTTACTTTGTTGAATCTTGATGATGTGCGGTGGCGCTTGATTCAATATGGCTTGGTTAAATAGTTTGGCGGCGGTATGGAATTCGTAAATTTTTTGATTGGCCTTTTCCCAATGGTTTAATAAGATTTTGATTTGTGGAATGACTGTGAAGTAGCGATATAAAAATGCCAGATCTGGAATAGTGTTGGGGTGAATCTGCCCATTAGATAAGTGATTTTGTGCTTCAGAGTAATTCTTTTGCTTGAAATCAATCAAGCTTTCTCGGGTTTCTAAACAAGTATTGATGTGTTTTTCAAATGATTCAAAGTCTTGCTGCTTGTGGCTCTCAAAGTAATCATTCAAAGCATTTTTGGCCTGGGTGTGCGCCAAAGTCCAAGCGCTTTTTGTGCTGACAAAAGCTTCAACACCGGCATGGGATTTGATGATCATAAAGGTGATGCCGCTGATACAAAAAACAGCAAACATAATCCATAACATGATTTGCATCAGGCTGTTGTAGATTGAGGCTCTTGGTTCCAATTTTCTTAATGATGGTTGCTTATGAAAAATAATTATATCGATTATTGATTCATAAAGGGAGAATTATTGTTTGGGGTGAAGGTGGTTGAAAATCAAAGCGGCCACTTGAGCACTGATGCCTGTGATGTTCTTGATGTCGTCCAAACTGGCTTTTTGCAAGCCTTGCATACCGCCAAAATGTTTTAATATGGTGTCCCTGCGTTTGGGTCCAATCCCTGGAATGTCATCTAAAGATGATGTATTTCTGGATTTTTTGAATGCTTTTCTGTGGCTGCTGATGGCAAAGCGGTGTGCCTCATCGCGGATGTGCTGAATCATCAAAGACAACAGGCCGTGCTTTTCTGGCTTGATGAAGCTGTTGTTCTGGGGTAAATAAAGGCGTTCTTCTCCGGCAGTTCGTTGATCATCTTTGGTCACACCCAAGACCATGATGTCGTCTATGTTTTGTTCTGCCAGTATGGCCAATGCTTGGTTGACCTGACCTTTTCCTCCATCTATTAAAAACATTTCAGGTCGGCCTAAAGCATGCTTTTCTATGGATGCCAGGCGTTTTTCTATCACTTGTCGCATGGCTGCATAATCATCACCTGCTGTGATGTTTTCTATGATGTATTGTCGGTATGCGGATTTGTCAGCACCTTGCGGAGTGAACACCACACAGGATGCACGGGTGTGCTCTCCCATTTGGTGACTGATGTCAAAGCACTCAATCCGTTGAGGTTCTTTAGGCAAAGCCATTTCTGATTGCCATGTGTGCCATTTGTTTTGCCAAGTGGCGTATTTGTTGGCTTTGATACTGAGTGCGTTTTGACAGTTTTCTTGAGTCAATTGCAACAATTTTTTCTTTGCCCCTCTGGGGTGGCAGATGATGTTGACTTGATAAGCCATCAATTGGCTGATGGTCGATTGCAGGGCGGCTTTATCCTCTGGTTCGATATTGCATACCAGGGTTTTTGCCAAGTTTTTATCTTCAGCATACATGCCAATAAATGCATGCAAAAATTCGGGTAAAGCAGTTTCTTTTGGGGTGCTGGGAAAATGGTTTCTGTAACCCAATAATTGACCATTTCTGACGGTGGCGACAGTGACTATATAAACACCTGCTTGTTTGGCTGCCACCAACACATCCACATTCAACTGCTTGTCGTTTTCAACAAATTGTTTGGACTGTATCAATCGAATGGCTTGGATTTGATCGCGATATTCAGCGGCTTTTTCATACTGTTGAACCTTGGCAGCCACTTCCATGTCGTTGATCAATTCTTTGACCACTTGATCTGAATGTCCTTGGATAAAATCAAAGCTGTGCTTGAGTTGTTGCTGGTAATCTTTTTTGCTGACCATTCCCACACATGGGGCGGTGCATCGATTGATTTGGTGTTGCAAGCAAGGTCTTGATCGATTTTGATAGGTGCTGTTATTACACTGCCTGACTTTGAACGTTTTTTGCAAAAAATGCAACGTTTGTCTGACTGACTGGGCACTGGGAAAAGGACCAAAATACCGCCCTTTGCTTTTTCTGCTGCCGCGCCTGAACTCTATTCTGGGAAACTCATCCTGCCCCACGGATGCATAAATGTAAGGATAGCTTTTGCCGTCTTTGAGCAACACATTGTATTTGGGTGTGTGTTTTTTGATCAGTTGGTTTTCTAAAATCAAGGCTTCAGATTCAGAGCGGGTCAGCAGGTAATGCATGCTGGCCACTGACTGAACCAGTTTCATGGTTTTGTTGTCTTTGGCCTGACCATTGAAATAACTCGCCACCCGCTTTTTTAATGAACGGGCCTTGCCAACATATATGATGTCGCCCTGATCATCTAACATTTGATAAATGCCCGGAGCCAAGGGCAATGTTTTGATATAGCTTTTGGCGTCAAAGCTCATGTCAAATGCTGTTGCCAAGAGGTGGTTAAAGCATCCCAATACGGCTTCAATTCTTTTTGGCAGGATTGTTGGCTGATTTTTTCGACGGATCTTTTCAATCTTTGGATGTTTTTCAATTGCCAATGTGTATTGGGCGTTTTGATTTGTCCTTTATCAAAGTCAATCAAATGGACTTGGTCTTCATTGAGCAATACATTATTGGCATTGAGGTCTGAATGGAACACACCTTTATTGTGGAACAGGGCAATGGTTTTGCCCACCAGGCGCCATGTGGTCAGGTCTTGTTCTTTTTTAGTGATGTATTGACCAAAGGTTTGTTGGTGCATGATTTGGGCCATGATCAAATCATTGCGATAGAACAAGCCATGATGGTTGACACGGGCAGCGACAGGATTGGGTGCTGGTAGTTGCCAGGTTTGAAGTTTTGAAAGCAGCTGGAATTCTTTAAAAGCACGGCAGTTGTTGACGCCGGTCCACAGGTATTTATCGCGGCTGACTTTTGCATACAGGCCACCGCGAAAATAATGACGCAACACCCATTTGCCGTGCTCTGATTTGATGATCCAAGCAGAACCTCTGCCTGAATTGGCACCCAATAGGCGCCCTTGGTTGAGCCAATGTGATTGCTCAAACCAAGCGGCCTCGATGTCGTCAGTTAATTCGGGTTGGCAAAGCAACCAGTTGTTATTTTTTTTGAACGGATTCAAACCCTGCCAACCCAGTAATGTGTAAAATGGGCTATTTTAAAGTAAACATGAGATGACAACAAATCATCTGAGCAAACATTTGTCAGACCCCCGCGACATTTGCATCTTTAGGCTCAGTGCCATTGGGGATGTGACCCACATGATACCTGTGGTCAAAACCTTGCAGCACCGCTTTCCCAGCTGTAAAATTACATGGATTATAGGCACACTGGAACACAAATTATTGGTGGGTTTGCCGGGTGTGGAATTCATAGTTTTTAATAAATCATCGGGTTTAAAAGGTATTTGGGGGTTAAAAAAAGCACTGAAAGGCAGGAAGTTTGATGTTTTATTGCAAATGCAACTGTCCCTGAGGGCTAATTTATTATCCTTGTTGATTGCGGCCAAAAGGCGCATTGGTTATGACAAAACCCGCAGCAAGGAGTTGCATGATTGGGTGATCAATGAGCGCATCCCTCACCAAAAAGACCTTCATGTGTTGGATGGCTTTATGCAATTTGCACAACATTTGGGTTGTCAGGATACCGTTTTGGATTGGCACATACCTGTCAGTGATTCTGATGTGTTATTGGCCAAGCGAATCATGAGTCCTGAAAACATGCACGAAGCGATGGTCGTGAACAGTGATGCATCTGTGGATGATGTGTTACAGGGCAAGCGAAATTTTGAATCTATGCAACAATTCGCCGTTCATGAAAAACCCAACAAAACCAAGGTCATTGTCAGTCCTTGCTCCAGTCATGAGTTACGCAATTGGTCGATTAAAAATTATGCTGCACTTTGTGATCATTTGGTACAAAAGCACGATGCACAAGTTTTGTTGTGTGGCAGCCCAGCGGAAAAAGAAAAAGCCTTTATCCATGACATCGAGAAAGCTTGCCAATCGCCTGTTTTAAATATTGCGGGCCAAGATACTTTGAAGCAATTGCTGTGTTTGATGAAAATGGTTAATTTGGTGGTGTCACCCGATTCGGGACCGCTGCATATGGCTGGCAGTGTGGGAACGCCTGTTATCGGTCTATTAGCTGCCAGTAACTACAAACGCTCGGGATCTTATCAATTTCCAGAATTCACTGTTGATGCATATCCTGCAGCTTGTCAAAAATTCTTGAAAAAAAATGTGGATGAAGTGAAATGGGGTACCAAAACAGAATTCGAAGGGGCCATGGACCTGATCAGCTTACAGGCTGTTACGGATAAAGTGGATCAGTTGCTGTCTCAATAAGGCTGACTATAAAGGCAACCGTTAATCACCAGACATAAATGACTTGGGCATCCACAAGAGGTTGTGACAGCTTGTGCTTGCCTACTGTTTTTTGAATCACTTTTTTGGCCTGGCCTGTTACGGTGACAGGCTTTTTGTTGAACAACTCAGGGTCGAGGAATTGGGCCTTACAGGCAACAAAGCGTCCAGTTCCTATGCGGATGGTGCGCGAGGGTTTGCCATGGCTGTCAGCCACTTTGCCCACCACGTTTAAGCAGCTGTGTTGTTCATGATTTTCAACCGAAGCAACAAAACCAGTCCATCTGACAGGTGTGTTTTTTTGTGGTTTATTGACATATTGAGCAGGTGTCATGTCAGTATATTCACCTCGAAGTGGTTTGGGTGGTTGAGCGCATGAGGTCATCAGTACGCTGGATAGCAAAGTAAAAGTGGCAACATATGGTTTCATGGTATTCTGGAAGCAGCCGTTATTGATGAGTCTATATTATCTGAAACCAAGGTGAACAAAGGCTGAATTTCAAGCAATGATTGGCAGCCAACTTTTCAATTGCCAAAACCACAAAAGACAAATGGTCAAGGTGCATGCCAAAGCCATGAATTCTTTGAAGAACTGGCCAATAAATATTTTAAGAATGGTTGTTTTATGTGTCCAGGCGAAAGCCAATGTCACACCAACCAATAGGGACAAACTCAACCACCAAGGAAATACCAGCAAGCTGGTGGCGGTCAGTGCCATAAAGGTGCTCAGATAAGTTATTTGTAATTGTGTCATGGTTTTTTCCTTTAATAAACATGCACATTTAATGGTCTGACTTTCTCAAAACATGAGAATTGAAAATAATTCCACTGAACAATGGTTCATTGTGACTTTTGTTCACTTGAATTCAAACGTTTGATTGGATACAATCATTAACATGTCTAAAGCCAAAAAAACATTAAAAGAAGTCTTTGGTTACGATGCGTTTCGCAACCAACAGCAAGCCATAGTCGATACCGTGATAGGCGGTCAAGATGCCTTAGTTTTGATGCCCACAGGTGGTGGTAAATCATTGTGCTACCAAATTCCTGCCATTGTACGTAAGGGTGTGGGCGTGGTCGTATCGCCTTTGATTGCATTGATGCAGGATCAGGTCGATGCATTGTGCCAGCTGGGAGTGGAAGCTGCTTATATCAACTCAACACTGTCTGCCAAAGAAATTGACACGGTCAAAGCCAAAGCAGTGGCCGGAGAATTGGACATGTTGTACCTGTCTCCTGAGCGCTTGGTGGGTGAGGAAATGCAATCCTTCTTACACAACATTGAAGTGGGGTTGTTTGCCATTGATGAGGCCCACTGTGTTTCACAATGGGGTCATGACTTCAGAAAAGAATACCAAGAACTGTCGCTGCTGCATAAAAATTTCCCCACGGTGCCGCGCATCGCATTGACTGCGACGGCCGATCAAAGGGTCAGAAGTGAAATCATATCTGAACTTAAACTTGAAGATGCTGAAGTGTTTATTTCAAGTTTTGACAGACCCAATATCACCTATGCCATTGAAGAACAAACCAACGGTAAGCAACAATTGTGGCGCTTTATTAAAGACAACCACCATCAAGATGCAGGTATTGTTTATTGTCTGTCACGCAGGAAAGTAGAATCAGTGGCCGAATTTCTCGTCAAAAATGGTCGCAGAGCTTTGCCTTATCATGCGGGCTTGTCGAATAAAGTCAGGCATGCCAACCAGGCCACTTTTTTGCGTGAAGAAGGTGTGATCATAGTGGCAACCATAGCCTTTGGCATGGGTATTGATAAACCGGATGTGCGTTTTGTGGCTCATTTTTCTATGCCCAAAAACATTGAATCTTATTACCAAGAAACAGGCAGGGCGGGTCGTGATGGCATGGCTTCAAATGCTTGGATGGCCTATAACTACCAAGATGTGGTGATGCAGCGACAATTCATTCGGGATTCTGATGCCGGTGATGACCACAAAAATGTCTTGCATGAGAAGTTAGATGCTTTGGTGGATTTGTGTGAGCAGCTGGATTGTCGCCGGCAAACATTGATCAAATATTTTGATGAAGACATGCCCGAACCCTGTGGCAATTGTGACAATTGCATCAACCCACCAGAAAAAACTGATGCCAGTAAAGAAGCCCAAATGGCCATGTCGGCGATACACCACACCGGACATCGGTTTGGTATGATGTATTTGATTGACTTGTTACTTGGAAATGACGATGACGAAAGGGTCAAAGAATTCAAGCACGATGAGCTGTCCATTTACGGTATCGGAAAAGACCATGTTAAAACATGGTGGCGTCGTTTATACCGACAATTGGTCAGCAAAGGCTATATTGATGTAGGTGAAGAATACAATTCACTGCAGTTGAACCAAAAATCCAAACCGATTTTGCGCGGAGAAGAATCGTTTTATATCCGTGATGTGGTCAAGGCCAAAAACAAGACCAAGAAAAAAGAAGAAGTGGATTTGGGGCGGCATGATCAAATCTTGTGGGCCGCTTTGAAACAACTCAGAACCAATTTAGCAGCAGACCAGGGCGTACCTCCTTATGTGATTTTTTCAGATGTTTCCTTGTTGGAAATGGTCAGAAAGCGACCCATTGAAAGTGAAAAATTCATGTATATTCAAGGTGTGGGTGAATACAAATTAGCCAAATATGGCAAACAATTCATTCAAGTCATCAAAGACAATCCTTTGCCTGAAAAATTAGACAATCGCTTGGAAGAGGCCGTGAATGTCACATTGGATCATTTTTTGGAACACAAAGATGTAGAAGCTGTGGCCGAGATATTGGGTATCAATTTAAATACTGCCTATATGCATTTATCTCAAGCCATAGCTGTGGGTTTGGTTGACAAAAAGGACGTTACCGGTCTGGACGAAAACGAAATTGAGTACATCATCCAAACAGCAGAAATGACGGAATATTTAGAAGATAAAAAATTGAAACCTGTTTATGATGCGCTGGATGGCATGTACGATTACGGCACATTGAGGTGTGTCTTGGCGGAGCTTGAGTAAAACCCTCAACATCACCAACGGTGATGGTGCTGTGACTGCTTTACAATGTGCAGGCATTCAAGGTGATTTTTTGCCTTGGCGTGATGTCTTGCATTTGGGTCCTTTGTTGCCAGGTGATTTGATGGGATGTTTTGAGCATTCTCGCGTCCTTTTTTTGTCTCAATTTTTTGGCATGCCTGGTGAAGTTGTCAGAGAAAAATTCAGGAACCGAAGTCAGTTTTTGAAAGGACTCTCATCATATCAATGCATCAGATTGTGGTTCGAACACGACTTATATGATCAGTTGCAGTTGATTCAAGTGTTGGCGCATTTGTCAGGTGAAACAGACACGCCGCCGCTCAGGTGGGTGGTGACCGATCAGTATATTGGCTCTTCTAATGACATGGAAATTCATGAACTGTTGCGTTTTGATCAGCCTGTGCCACCACCTTGTTTGATTGACGCCAAAAACCTATGGGGTGCCTTGACCCAGTCAGACCCTAATGTTTGGGCCGAGTATGATTGTCATTCCCTTTCTGAGTGGTCTTTTATCGGCCAAACTTTGCTTCGATTGAAGAATGAATTTCCAGACCGATACACAGGTTTGAGCCAAAGTCAGTCAATGATATTGGCTTTGTTGCAGGTGCAGTCTGAAAATGGGTCGGCATTGTTTCGCAAATACGGCCAACAGGAATGGGGGCAATTTATGGGAGATGCTGTTTTTGAAAAAGAATTGCAGGCCATGCTAAATGTCAATAGCCCGTTGTTGTCCAAAGAAAAAGACCTGGGCTCATGGTGGTCTGATCATTTTGCCATCACACCGATGGGTTTGGATGTGTTGAATGGGAAGAAAAATCACGTCAAAGTCAATGGCATTGATAAATGGATTGCAGGGACTCACTTGAAGCAGGACCATTGTTGGTGGTTAAATAAAGAGGTGAATCAATTGGAGCGCTGACATGAAATACCAAAACCAAATCACCATCAATGCACCTCGAGCAAAATGCATCGAATTATTGGACAAGCCCGAAAACATGAAACATTGGCAACAAGGCTTACAATCTTATGAGTTGTTAGATGGTGATCAGGGCAGGGTGGGTGCGAGGATGCGCTTACATTACAAAATGGGCAAACGAGAAATTGAAATGTTAGAAACCATCGTTAGATATGAGTTTCCTGATCGTTTTGATGCCACTTATGAGGCCAAAGGTGTTTGGAACTTGGTAGAAAACCATTTCACTGAGAATGAAGCTGGTCACACGGTTTGGACTGCTGATTGTGAGTTTAAATTTTCGGGTCTCATGCGTGTGATGTCTATTTTCATGCCTAAATCTATGTTCCAAAAACAATCTTTTCAATACTTAGAGGATTTCAAAACGTTTGTAGAAGCTCAAGTCAATGACTGATTCTGTTGCTGGCAGGGCAGCTGAAACAACAGCTGACAAATCAGCTGCTCCACATTTCTTCCATGCTTTAATTGTGGTTACGGGCTTATTCGTCCTGATTGCCGCTGGTATGGTTTACTTGCCTCATGCTTTACAAGTCGTTTTGTTTTTTGGCTTGCTTTGGGTGGCCATTCATGCCCGGCTTTTGGGTCATGATATGGCCGCCATTCGAAAAATGATGA
>JAUIHY010000084.1 GCA_030432115.1 Gammaproteobacteria bacterium
CAAAACCATATACAATTCTAATGAGCGCATTCCTTATGTCAGCCAGATGAATGGTTATTTGTATAATTTTTGGCGTGATGAAACACATGTCAGGGGCTTATACCGTCGAACCACCATGGCAGAGTATCGCAAAGCAGAACCCAAGTGGGAAACGGTGCTTGATGTCGATGCATTGGCCATCAAAGACGATGAAAACTGGGTTTATAAAGGCATGTCTTGTCGTTATCCAGCCTATGACCGCTGTTTGGTCAACCTTTCAAGAGGTGGTGCCGATGCCACTGTGGTTAAAGAGTTCGATTTGAATGACAAAGTGTTTGTAGAGGGTGGTTTTTACTTGCCTGAGTCAAAAAACAGCGTCACTTGGGTGGACTTGGACACCTTAATGGTGGGTGCGGATTTTGGTGATGGTAGCATGACTGATTCGGGTTACCCAAAAACCACAAGAATGTGGCAACGAGGCACAGATGTTAAAGATGCCCCTGTGGTTTTTGAAGGCAATCAAGCTGATGTGGGTATTTGGCCAGCGGTCATTTTTGATGGCGATAATGCTTATAAATTTGTCATTCAAGCGGATAGTTTTTACACTCGCACATGGTTTGTTTTGGATGAAAATAACCAAACGAAACAATTGGACTTACCCAAAGACATTGGCTTCTCAGGTTTAATCAATGGTCAGGCTATATTTGAACTGAAGTCTGATTGGACCGTGGCAGATCAATCATTCAAGCAGGGTCATTTGATTACCATTACTTTTGAAGATTACCTGAAAGGTTCAAATGATTTTGAGTTACTGATGAAACCAAGTGACAAAACTTCAATAAGTTCTGTTGTGACCTCTAAAAATTACGTCTTGGTCAATACCTTACAAGATGTCAGTAGTGTAATTTATCAATTGCAATATGATGATGGGCAATGGAAAACAGCGCAAGTTGATCTGCCTGCATATGGTGCCATGTCGGTTTCAGGCAGTAGCGATGAAAATGATGATGTGTTTATCAATTACAGTAATTTTCTAACGCCTTCTACTTTGTATTACTATGACGCAAATTCAGGAAAGTCTGAGGCATTGAAGTCATTACCTGCGATGTTTGATGCTGAGGGATTGAAAGTTGAGCAGCATTTTATGACGGCAAAAGACCAAACCCGTGTGCCTTATTATGTGATCATGAGCGAAGATTTGGTTTATGACGGCAGTAACCCTACGATACTCTATGGTTACGGTGGTTTTGAAGTCTCTATGAAACCTAATTATTCCAGCACCGTGGGCACCAATTGGCTTAAATCTGGGGGTGTTTATGTGGTGGCTAACATTCGTGGCGGGGGAGAGTATGGGCCTGCATGGCACCAAGCGGCATTGAAAGAAAATCGCCACATTGCTTTTACTGATTTTATTGGCGTGGCTGAGGATTTAATCGCCAAAGGCATCACTTCACCTGAACATTTAGGCATCAATGGCGGCTCAAACGGCGGTCTGTTGGTCGGAACGGTATTTACCATGCGACCTGATTTATTCAATGCTGTGGTTTGTGCCGTGCCTTTGTTGGACATGAAACGGTTCAATAAGTTGTTAGCTGGTGCCAGTTGGATGGGCGAATACGGCAATCCCGATATTCCAGAAGAATGGGCTTACATCAAAACTTATTCTCCATACCACAACCTAAAAGCGAACATGAAATACCCTAAAGTTTTCTTTACCACGTCAACCCGTGATGACCGTGTTCATCCAGGTCATGCCAGAAAAATGGCGGCCAAAATGGAGTCTATGGGTTATGACTATTTCTATTATGAAAACATTGAAGGTGGCCACGGTGGTGCGTCAAACAATGACCAAGCTGCCTACCTAAATGCTTTGAAATACACTTATTTCTTGAATCAATTGGCAAAATAAACAGATTAGGCGATTGGTCAAGGGGGCTTAACAGCCCCTTTTTGGTTTGTGTAGTTTAGATATTTCTTCTTAAAGCAGTCACTTCTTTTCAAAACAAAACCGTTTTTGGGTGGGGGATAAAACCACTACTAGAGTGACAACCAAGTAGATATGACAATTTGGAATGAAATTGTCATATTTCAGTGGTATCATGCCGCACACTGGTGATTTGAGCATTTTTTGCTGCTAAAAATACCACCATCATTGTGTTTGGATATGGCTTTTGAAAGGTTATTTCTGACAGTTAATAAGTTCTTATTTTGGTGAATATATGAAATTTAAACAATTGTTATTGTCTTCAGCAATAACGTTCAGTGCTTTGGGAACAGTGCAAGCTGTTGATATTTTGGTGGAAGATTTTGAAACCGATGGACAAGGTGTTCGTTATGTTTCTTCTCCGGAGTTCAATGACAGCGTTAACGACCATTGGGGAAGAACTGATGGGGCGAACATCAGTAATGTTTCAGGTGCTTACTCTGGTATGTCTGGGACTTATTTTTGGGCTGCTGAAGATACAGATGACAACGGTGGTAATGAAAACGATGAACAAACATTAACCTTTACAGGTATTGACATCACAGGACTTGAAAATTTGTCTTTTTCTGCTTTATTTGGCGCTGGAAACGCATCAGGCTCTGGCACATCAGCAGATGGTGGTTATGATAACAATGACAGTATTATGATTCAATATCAAGTTGATGGTGGTGGATACGTCAATGGTATGTGTTTTTCATACGAAGAACCAGCACCATCAACACCCGTTGATGTTTCAAATGAACCATTGACGCTGGATGCCGATTGTACAGATTATGCTGATCACAATGATGGTACCAACCGACTTTCTCCTGTTATGCAGGCATTTGAGTTTGATATTCCTGTGACAGGTGCTGTTTTAGACCTGTTAATCACGGTTAATATGGAATCGGCTAAAGAAGAAATTGCCTTTGATCAAATAGTGATCAGTGGTGACAATTTGGGTGACCAAGCGCCAGAAGTCACATCGACCATGCCAGCTGATATGTCGGTTGATGTAGCGGTTGATTCTACAATCACGATTAATTTTTCAGAGATCATTGATGCCACTGCCAATGCGGTGACTTTGACTTGTGATGCGCAATCAATTGGTTTTACTGGGCTACCAAATTCTGGTTCTCAGCTGGTGATTACGCCTGAAGCAGATTTGGCCAATGATGCGGTGTGTAGTGTAACTGTGGTTGCTAATGAAGTTGCTGATCAAGGTGGAATGGACAATCACTTGGCGGAAGATTACGTTTTTGGTTTTACTGTTGAGACAGCAGTGGTGGCACCACCTGCCATCATCATCAATGAATTTCATTCAGATCCACACCCAAGCGATGGTGATGCCAACGGTGATGGTACTTTAAGTACTACTCAAGATGAATTTGTTGAGTTATACAATAATTCGGGTGCCGATTTGGATGTGTCGGGTTGGACATTAGCCGATACAGCTGCTGTGAAACACACGTTTCCTGCCAATTCAGTGATTCCTGCTGATTGTTCCTTGGTTGTATTTGCTGGAGGGACACCCAGTGGCGCTTTCGGACAGTCTATTATTCAAACAGCAAGTTCTGGTGGTCTGGGTTTGAACAACGGTGGTGACACCATCACCATCAATGATGGTGTGAACGACATTGCTTTTATTGATTACAATGGTTCAGCACCAGTTGATCAAGCAAGCACTTTGGACCCAGACGTCACAGGTTTGACTTTTGTTGACCACAGCACTGCTAACGGTAGTGGCGGTGCGCTATATTCACCAGGTACAAAAATTGATGGCACGGCTTTTGCTGGTTGCCCAGCACCTGCTGATGTTGCACCTGAAGTGAGTTCTACTGATCCTGCCAATGCAGATATGAATGTGGCAGTTGATGCCACTGTTACGGTTAATTTTTCAGAAGTCGTTGATGTAACTGCTTCTGGCATGACCTTAACTTGTGATGCGCAAAATGTTGGTTTTTCAGGTTTGCCAGCTTCTGGTGCTTCAATTGTAATCACGCCTGATGCTGATTTAGCTCATGCGGCGACGTGTACAGTGAATGTGGTGGCGACAGAAGTTGCCGATCAAGACGGTAACATCGATAACATGGCTGCCGATTATGAGTTTACTTTCGTTGTAGAAGCGGCACCTCAGTTGCTCGAAATTTATGAAATTCAAGGTTCAGGATTGACTTCGCCATATGTGGGTATGACAGTCATCACTGAAAACAACATCGTCACGGCTTTGGATACCAATGGTTTCTTTATGCAAACACCCGATGCACGCGATGACATGGATGTGAACACATCGAATGCCATCTATGTTTACACTGGAAACAATGTACCCGTGGCCGAAGGTGATTTGATCAACTTAACTGGTGAAGTGGCTGAGTATTATGACTCAACACAGTTTGGCTTTGGCAGCACCATTGATGTGATTTCTTCGGCTAATGATTTACCTACAGCCATCACTTTTGATGAAAACTTCCCGCCAACCGATCCAATGGTTGCTGTTTGTTCAACTGATCAAGAAACCGCCAAGTACGAATGTATGGAAGGCATGTTGGTTGATATGCCACAAGGTGTGATCAGTTCAGCTTTCGCAGCCTTCTTTGGCGCTAATATTTCAGATTTGAAAGTCAAAGCAGGTGCTTCAAGGGCTTTCCGTGAAGCAGGTGTTGATTACCCAGGTGTGGGAGGTTCGATTCCAACTTTTGATGGTAATCCTGAAGTGTTTGAAGTGGACATTGATGAGTTATTATTGTCACCTGCCTATTATTCAGCAGGTTCTGAAATCGCCATTGAAGGTGTGATTGGCTATAATTTTAATGAATACGAAGTGTGGCCAAAATCCATCACCGTATTGAATGAGCATGTGATTCCTGCTCCTGTTAGGGATGCTCAGCCGCAAGAAGTGACGGTTGCCTCGTTCAATGTTTATCGTTTGTTCGATGATGTGAATGACCCAGGTGAAGAAGACGATGATACCGTGCCCACCACGCAGGAGTTCCAAGACAAGGTGGCTAAATTGTCTGGCTACATTGTGAACACCTTGAAAGCGCCAATGATAGTGGCTGTGCAAGAGGTTGAAAATTTGAATGCTTTGACGGCTTTGGCCAATCAATTGAACACCGACAGTGGCATGAATTACACGCCACAATTGATCGAAGGCAATGACCGAGGTGGTATCGATGTGGGTGTGTTGTATCAAAGTCATGTGACCATTCAAGACATCAACCAATTAGGCAAAGACACGGTGTTTGATTTCGATCAATCCTTGTTGCATGACCGTCCACCATTGCATGTGCAAGCAGATGTGGCTGTTGGTTTGGACAGCATGCGCATGAATTTATTGATTGTTCATTTGCGTTCTCGTGGTAGCATCGATGATGCTCAGGAGGGTCACCGTGTGCGTTTGAAACGCATGACTCAAGCCAATGATGTGGCTGCCATGGTGGCAGACATTGAGAGCAATTACCCAGGTGAGTCTGTGGTGGTGTTGGGTGATTTCAATGCCTTCCAATTCACCGATGGTTATGTTGATGTGATGGGGCAAATTGATGGTACAGCGGTTCAAGCTGAAAACACCTTGTGGTCAGCACCTGAATTTGCAGCAGATCCAATGACTCAAGCGGTTCAATCTTTGGCAGCTGATGATCAATACTCGTATGTTTACCAGGGTGATGCACAGGTATTAGACAATGCAGTGATGAACGAAGAAGCTTTGTTACCATTTACTGAAATTGAATTTGGTCGTGGTAATGCTGATGCCAATATCGACTTTGAAACGGACACCATGTCACCATTGCGTGCTTCAGATCACGATGGCTTTGTGTTGTATTTCACTGTTGAATTGGATGTGATTTTCAGAAACGGATTTGAAGATTAAGGTTTAATCGCCTAATGATAAAAGCCAAGTCATCACGACTTGGCTTTTTTTTTGGAATTGTATTAAGGGCTGGGTGCCTCAAAACCACTATTAAAAACAATGTCATCAATCACATTGATGGTGCCAGACATGCCCGAGCCACCTGTACCTCCATGAATGCCGCAATAATATCCAATCATTTCTGGAGTTAAAAAGGTCAAGGTGAAAGACCAATTACTGCTTGATGCATCGCCATTGCCTCCGTCACCATCACAGCCATTGGCACAGCGGAATGCATTGTTTGGCGATGTACCATCATCAGACACCACATTATGAAATCCACCTTGGTTGGTAAAAGTCACACTGTCGCCAATGGAAATGGTGATGTCGCTTGGACTGAAGTTATTGCTGTTGACGATCACTGTTTGGTCAGCCGCCATGGCTGATGAGCTGAGGCAAAGCAAAGCCATATACTTGAATTTCATACTGTCTCTCGTGAAGAATGTGCTAATGATTATCCACGATAAAGACGAAGGAATTCAATGAAAACCGCCGTTACTGAAATACAGCACGCACAAAACACCGAAAATACTGATGGTGGCGCCGATGATTTTTCTTTTGTTTATTTGCTCTTTAAGAATCAACCAGCCCAAAAACAGAATAAACACCGAAGCCGTTTCATTGAGGATGGAAGCCACTGATGCTGAAGTGTATTTATAGCCAGCCACCCAAACCATGGTGGATAAGTACTGCCCCAAAAAAGCGCCAGCAATGAGCCAATATTTACCCTTGCTGCTGAAAACTTTGAGCACATTCAATGATTTTTTCATCAACACATTGAACAAGACCATAGCGGTTAAGCCACCGATGGTGCGTATGGTGATGATCCAAAAGAAGGGGATGTCGTTGCTGATGGGTTTGATGATGACGATGCCCAAGGCCGTGAAAAACACACCCAAAGCGGCAAAAACAAAGCCTTTTATCGGCGGATGTTCAATGGTCATGGATTTTCGGCGGTAGGAAATCACCAAAACACCAACCATGACCAGGCCCATGCCCATCAACTGCCAAGCATTCAGTCGCTCACCTAAATAGAAAAACGACAAAAGCACAACAAATGGACTGTATAAACTGCCTGTCAATCCGGTTAATCCTGCACCAATTAATTGCAAGGCACGCAGGTAAAACAAGTCAGCCAACATGATGCCGACCAAACCACTGAACAACAGCAAGCCCCATTGTGATAAAGGCATGTCAGGTGGTGTGGCACCTTCTGTGAGCATCACAGTAGGTATCATCAGCAACATGGTGAGGCTGATTTTGAATAGGTTCATGGTGGAGGCGGGCATGTGATCACCTGCCTGTCGATAGCAAATCACGGCAAAGGCCCAAAGCAAAGCGCAAAGCAACGACAGTATTTCACCCAATCCAACCATTAACTATCCAAGCAAAAAACGCAGATTGTACGCGAAATTGTGCGTTTGGTTTGTATAATTGTGGGTCATTTCAAAAGATGGGACAACAATGAAAAAATTATTGACCATGGCGTTGATGGCCAGCGCCTGTACTGCAGGTGCAGAAGAAGCGAAGAAAGACGATGACAAGTGGGATGTCAACAATGCCCCAGGTGTCAGCAAGGTGGTAGACATCAAAACCGAAACCGGTACGTGGATGAGTTTGGATGTCAGCCCTGATGGCAAAACCATCGTTTTTGATATGTTGGGCGACATTTACACCATGCCAATCACTGGAGGGGATGCCAAAAACATCACCAATTCCATGGCATGGGACATGCAACCCACATTCTCACCTGATGGCTCGACCATTGCCTTCACATCTGATCAAGGCGGCGGTGACAACATTTGGCTGATGGATCGTGATGGCGAAAACCCATCACAAGTCACCAAAGAATCCTTTAGGTTGTTGAACTCTCCAGCTTGGTCTCCTGATGGCAGCTACATCGTGGCCCGCAAACACTTCACAGGCATGCGTTCTTTGGGTGCCGGTGAAATCTGGATGTACCACAAAACTGGCGGTAAAGGGGTTCAACTGAACAAACGCCCCAATGAACAGAAAGACCTGGGCGAGCCAGTATATACACCTGATGGCAAATACGTTTTGTACTCTCGTGACACCACCCCAGGCGGCACATTTGAATATTCAAAAGACGGTAATGGTCAAATTTATGAAATTTTCGCCTTGGAATTGGCCACAGGAAAAACCAAAACTTGGGTGTCAGGACCTGGTGGTGCAGTCAGGCCCACGCCTTCACCTGATGGTAAAACTTTGGCCTTTGTGCGTCGCATCAGAAATCAGTCGAGCTTGTTCCTTCAAGACCGTGACTCTGGTGAAATCAAACCGGTTTATCAAGGTTTAGAGCGCGACATGCAAGAAACTTGGGCCATTCATGGTGTGTATCCACGTTTCGACTGGATGCCAGATGGCAAAGACATCGTCTTCTGGGCTCAAGGCAAAATCCATTCATTGAACGTGGTCAGTGGCGAATTAACCAACATCCCGTTCCAAATTGATGACCAAAGGGAAGTGCGCGAAGCGGTCACTGTCAAAAACGACGTCGCACCAGAACAATTTAATGCCAAGATGCTGCGTTGGTTACAACCTTCTCCAGACGGCAAAAAAGCGGTGTTTCAATCATTGGGACACATTTATGTGACCAATTTACCGGATGGCAAGCCTAAAAGGCTAACTAAGCAGAATGAACACTTTGAATTGTTTCCCAAATGGTCAAGTGACGGTAAATCCATTGTTTACACCACTTGGCATGATGAAAAACTCGGGTCTGTGCGTGTCAGTAACCTCAGCGGCCGCAGCAAAACCATCACCCAAAAACCGGGTCATTACACCGACCCCAGCCTGTCTCCAAATGGTAAATACGTGGTCTATAGCGCCACATCAGGTGGTTACTTAACTTCACCTTTGTACAGCCAAGACACCGGCTTATTCGTCGCGCCAGTCAAAACCGGTAAAGCGATCAAAGTATCTGAATCTGGTCAGTCTGGTTTCTTCAATAAAAAATCTGACCGAATCTTTTTCACCGGTTCATCACGTTCTGGCGAGGTGTTGACCTCACAGCTACAATCAGTTGATCTATCGGGTAACGCCCACCAAAAACATTATCAAGGGCCCTGGATAACAGGCTTCAGTGTTTCACCGGATGAACAGTGGTTGGCCTTTATTCAAAACTTCCAAGTCTATGTCACACCTTTTGTGAAAAATGGTCAGTATATTGGCACAGGCAGCAAAGCCAGCAACATGCCATTGAAAAAATTCTCTGAATTCGCTGGTAGTTATCTGACTTGGAGCAAAGATTCGGACAGCCTGTCATGGGCGATGGGGCCGAATCTGTATTCTCAAGCCTTGTCAGGTCAATTTGATTTCTTGGGCGAAGAAGGTCCAGAAGTACAAAGGCAAACCGTAACATTGAATGTTGAAACCGACATCCCATCAGGTTCAATCGCCTTGCAAGGTGCAAAAATCGTCACCATGGAAACCGATGGTGCCAGAAACGTCATCTATGAGAAAGGCACGGTACTGGTCAAAGACAACCGCATCGTTGCTGTCGGTGATGATGTGGAAATCCCCAGCGATGCTAAAGTGATAGACGTCAGTGGAAAAACCATCATTCCTGGTCTGGTCGATGTGCATTGGCATGGCCCTTACGGCAATGGTCAAATCATTCCGCAAACCAGTTGGAATGCATTGGGCAACTTGGCTTTTGGTGTCACCACCACCCACAACCCATCCGCCGATACCGCTGCCGTATT
>JAUIHY010000085.1 GCA_030432115.1 Gammaproteobacteria bacterium
TTAAATGAGAGAATTAAATGGCTGGAAGTGAAGTAAAAGGCATTGGTGGTTACATTGAGCACCATTTGCAAAACAATACATTAGAACTGGTTCCTGGTAACCCTTTTTGGACTGTTCATTTAGACAGCTTGGTTTATACCTTGATCACGGGTTTGGTTTTTATTTTGGTGTTCCGCAGTGTCGCCAAAAAAGCCACCTCAGATGTGCCAAGCAGAATGCAAAATTTTATTGAGCTGATTATTGGATACATCAATGATCAGGTCAAAGACACTTTCAAAGGTGAGTCAAAATTAGTGGCTCCGATGGCCTTGACCATTTTTATTTGGGTGTTCCTGATGAACTTCATGGATTTGATACCTGTGGATGTTTTACCTGCTGCAGGTTCTGCATGGTTTGGTATTGAATACATGCGTGTCGTTCCTTCTACCGATTTGAACATCACCTTTGGTTTGGCTTTGGGTGTGATGTTATTGGTGTTTTATTACAGCATTGTGATCAAAACACCGATGGGTTATGTCAAAGAGTTGTTAACCCATCCGTTCGCCATCAATAACTTTTTTGGGCAAGCACTGATTGCTCCATTTAACTTGTTGTTGAATATTGTTGAAACATTGGCCAAGCCGGTCTCATTGGCTTTGCGTTTGTTTGGTAACTTATATTCAGGTGAATTGATCTTTATGTTGATTGCAGTCTTCACTTTAGACTACGCGGTTACCGAGTTGTTCACAACATTGGGTGGTCCTATTATGGGCATCTCTCAATTTGTATTGACTTTTATGTGGGCAGTGTTTCATATTTTGATCATTACTTTGCAGGCATACATCTTTATGATGTTGTCGCTGGTGTATTTGAATATGGCACATGAAGTGCATGACGCACATTAATTTTTAAAACTTTTTATTTTTGTAAATATATCGGAGAAAACGATGGAAAATTTGGCATTATTGGCAGACATTCAAGGCATGACAGTTATTGCTGTTGCAATCATCTTGGGTATGGCCGCTTTGGGTACTGCGATTGGTTTTGCTTTGTTGGGTGGTCGCTTGTTGGAAGCTTCAGCTCGTCAACCTGAATTGGCACCTATGTTGCAAGGCAAGATGTTTTTGATCGCTGGTCTGTTGGATGCGATTTCAATGATTGCTGTAGGTATGGCTTTGTTCTTCACATTCGCTAACCCATTCGTTCCTGCTGCATTGAAAGCAATTGGTGGTTAATTCTTAAAATTTAAGGCGGAGTACGAAACATGAATTTAAATGTCACTATCTTAATCCAGTCACTGGCCTTCTTTGGCGTGTGCTGGTTTACTATGAAGTACATCTGGCCGGTAATTTTGGGCGCTATGGAAGAGCGTGAGAAGAAGATTGCTGACGGCTTAGCCGCTGGTAATCGTGCTGAGAAGGAATTGCAGGAAGCGCAAGCCAAAGCAGATAAAGTGGTTGGTGATGCCAAAGAGCAAGCCAGCCAAATCAAAGATCAAGCAAGCCAAATGGCCAGCAAAATCAAGGACCAAGCAAAATCAGACGCATTGGCAGAAAAAGAGCGTCAGCTCACTGCTGCGAAAGTTGAGATTGAGCAAGAAGCCAACCGAGCCAAAGACGTATTGCGCAAGCAAGTCGCTGGTTTGGCAGTTGCTGGTACTGAGCAGTTGTTGTCCAAAGAATTGGATGCAGCAAAACATGCTGATTTGCTTGATGATTTAATCAAAGAGATCTGATCATGAATGAAAGAGTCACTTTAGCTCGTCCGTATGCCAAAGCAGCTTATGAGTTTGCTAAATCTGCGTCGGTTGTTGAGCAATGGTCAAATGACCTGTCAGTGGCTGGTGGCTTGACTGAGAACGAAGACATATTGTCATTCATCAACCAACCGAATGTGTTGGTTGATGAATTGGTGAAATTGTTGTGTGGCGAGTATGCGACAGAAGAATACACCAATTTGATTCGTTTGATGGCTGCAAATGATCGTTTGAGCTTATTGCCTCAAGTGGCGCAACTGTTTCACCTTTATAAAGAAGAAGATGAAGCGGCACAAACTGTGGATGTATACACCGCAGTGGCCATGACCGATGCACAACAGCAAGCTTTGATTGCAGCACTCAGCAAAAAAACCGGTAAGAAGATCAGCATGGTTTCACACATTGATGAATCATTGATTGGTGGCGCACGCATCGTATGCGGCGACTTGGTCATTGATGGCACATTGCGTGGCAAAGTTGATCGAATGAAGACACAATTAACCAATTAAGTCTAACGACTTGATAACAGAAACGAGGAAACCCAATGCAAACGACATTGAATCCATCAGAAATCAGCGAACTGATTAAAGATCGCATTAAAGATTTTAAAGTTCAATCTGAAGCCCGTACCGAAGGTACGATTGTCAGTGCCCAGGACGGTATTGTTCGCATCCACGGCTTGGCCGACGTGATGCAAGGTGAAATGATTGAGTTACCTGGCAACACTTTTGCATTGGCATTGAATCTGGAAAGAGATTCTGTTGGTGCTGTAATTTTGGGTGACTATGGTCACATCTCAGAAGGCGATACTGCTAAATGTACAGGTCGCATTTTGGAAGTGCCTGTTGGTCCTGAATTAACAGGTCGTGTTGTTGACTCTTTGGGTACACCAATTGACGGTAATGGCCCCATCAATGCTGGGTTGACAGCTCCGATTGAAAAAATTGCACCAGGTGTAATTGATCGTCAATCAGTAGATGAGCCAGTACAAACAGGTTTGAAATCAATCGATGCCATGGTGCCCATTGGTCGTGGTCAGCGTGAGTTGATTATTGGTGACAGACAAACAGGTAAAACGGCAGTGGCATTGGATGCCATCATCAACCAAAAAGGTAAAGACATCGTATGTATTTACGTAGCGGTTGGTCAAAAACGTTCGTCAGTTTCTGCTTTGGTTCGTAAATTAGAAGAACATGGTGCCATGGATCACACGATCATTGTGGCAGCCACAGCTTCTGATTCTGCGGCGATGCAATACATTGCACCTTATGCCGGTTGTGCCATGGGTGAATACTACCGTGACCGTGGTCAAGATGCCTTGATCATTTATGATGATTTGACCAAGCAAGCTTGGGCTTACCGTCAAGTGTCATTGTTGTTAAAACGTCCTCCTGGTCGTGAAGCTTATCCTGGTGACGTATTCTACTTGCATTCACGTTTGTTAGAACGTGCCGCTCGTGTTAACGCTGATTATGTTGAGCGTTTCACCAATGGTGAAGTGAAAGGTAAAACCGGTTCTTTGACTGCATTACCGATCATTGAAACACAAGCAGGTGACGTATCAGCTTTCGTACCTACCAACGTGATTTCTATTACTGACGGTCAGATTTTCTTAGGAACTGACTTGTTTAACTCAGGTATTCGTCCTGCGATTGATGCTGGTTTGTCAGTATCTCGTGTGGGTGGTGCTGCACAAACCAAGATCATCAAGAAATTAGGTGGTGGTGTTCGTTTGGCCTTGGCTCAATACCGTGAGTTGGCAGCATTTGCTCAGTTTGCATCAGATTTGGATGAAAACACACGTGCACAGTTAGAGCGTGGTCAGCGTGTGACTGAATTAATGAAGCAAGCACAATATGCGCCCATGAGTGTCGCTGAAATGGCTGTTTCATTGTATGCCATCGACCGTGGATTCATGGACGATGTAGCATTGAACAAGATTGGTGCATTTGAAGGTGCGTTGATTGAGTACATGAACAACAGTGAGTCAGCATTGATGAATGACATCAACAGCAACGGAAACTTCAACGATGACATCGAAGGTCAGTTGAAAGCCGGTGTTGAAGCATTCAAGAAAACAGGTAGCTGGTAAGCATTTAATTAAACACCCAAATTAAGGTAGTTTTATGGCAGTTGGTAGTGAAATTGTAACCAAAATCAAAAGCGTTAAATCGACACGTAAAGTGACGACCGCTTTGGAGATGGTTTCAGCGAGCAAAATCAAAAAGGCCCAAGACCAAATGCAGGCTTCTCGTCCTTACGCACGTAAGGTGAGACAAATCATTGGTCATTTGGCTGAAGCGACGCCTGAGTACAAACATCCATTCTTACACGAGAGCAATGCCGATCGTGTGGGATACATTGTGATCTCTACAGACCGTGGTCTGTGTGGTGGTTTGAACTCGGGTTTATTCAAAAAATGTGTCGGACACATGCAAGAATGGCAAGACAAAGGTTCTGCAGTTGATGTGGTAACCATTGGTAACAAGGCCGCTTCATTCTTCAAAAATGTGGACGTGAACTTGAAAGCCAACATCAGTTCGCTGGGTGACAACCCAGAATTGATCAAATTGATTGGTGTGGTTAAAGTCATGTTGGATGCTTTTGAAGCCGGTGAATTGAGTCATTTGTACTTGGTTTACAACGATTTCATCAACACCATGACACAGAAGCCTTTGGTTGATCAATTGTTACCATTGCCTGCAGATGATTCTGTGGTCGCACGCAAGGACAACTGGGACTACCTTTATGAGCCCAGTGCCAAGGATGTATTGGATCACTTGATCACCAGATACATTGAATCTTTGGTGTTCCAAGGGGTGTTGGAAAACTTGGCTTCAGAACATGCTGCCCGTATGGTAGCGATGAAGTCAGCTTCTGATAATGCTTCAGATTTGATCAAAGATTTGCAGTTGGTTTACAACAAAGCCAGACAAGCTGCCATTACACAAGAAATTTCAGAAATTGTCGGCGGCGCCGCCGCGGTATAGGAGAAGTCAGATATGAGTTCGGGTAAAATATTACAAATTATTGGTGCGGTGGTTGACGTTGAGTTCCCACGCAGCGCAGTGCCTAAATTGTACGATGCATTGAAAATCGATGAAACAGGTACAACTTTAGAAGTGCAACAACAATTGGGTGACGGTGTCGTAAGAACCATTGCTCTGGGTTCTACTGATGGATTGAAACGTGGCTTGGAAGTGGTTAACACCAACCAAGCAATCACAGTTCCAGTGGGCGAAAAAACTTTGGGTCGCATCATGGACGTATTGGGTGATCCAATCGACCGTTGTGGTGACATCGGTGAAGAAGAGCGTTGGGAAATCCATCGTGAAGCACCTGCTTATGAAGAACAAGCGGCCAGTGACGAAATCTTAGAAACTGGTATTAAAGTAATCGATCTGTGTTGTCCATTTGCCAAAGGCGGTAAAGTGGGTTTGTTCGGTGGTGCCGGTGTAGGTAAAACCGTAAACATGATGGAATTGATTCGTAACATTGCGATTGAGCATTCAGGCTACTCAGTATTTGCTGGTGTGGGTGAGCGTACTCGTGAAGGTAACGATTTCTACTACGAGATGAAAGAGTCTAACGTATTGGATAAAGTGGCCTTGGTTTACGGTCAGATGAATGAGCCCCCAGGTAACAGATTGCGTGTGGCCTTGACGGGTTTGACCATTGCTGAGTACTTCCGTGACGAAGGCCGTGACGTGTTGATGTTTATTGACAACATCTACCGTTACACTTTGGCGGGTACTGAGGTATCTGCATTGTTGGGCCGTATGCCATCAGCGGTAGGTTACCAACCGACTTTGGCTGAAGAAATGGGTAAATTGCAAGAGCGTATTACCTCTACCAAGAAAGGTTCTATTACATCTATTCAAGCGGTATACGTACCTGCAGATGATTTGACCGATCCATCACCAGCCACAACCTTTGCTCACTTGGACGCAACGGTTGTACTGTCACGTTCGATTGCTGAGTTGGGTATTTACCCAGCGGTTGATCCGTTGGATTCAACTTCACGTCAATTGGACCCTTTGATGGTGGGTGAAGAGCACTACAATGTAACGCGTGCTGTGCAAAACACGTTACAACGTTACAAAGAGTTGAAAGACATCATCGCGATTTTGGGTATGGATGAGCTGTCTGAAGAAGACAGACAGACTGTATACCGTGCGCGTAAAGTTGAGAAGTTCTTCTCACAACCTTTCTTCGTTGCAGAAGTATTTACTGGTTCACCAGGTACCTATGTATCATTGAGTGAAACAATTCGTGGCTTTAAAGGCATTATCGACGGTGAATACGATCACATTCCAGAGCAAGCGTTCTACATGGCTGGAACCATTGATGAAGTTTTGGAAAAAGCGAAAAAAATGGAAGCCAAAGCGGCTTGAGGTAATTAATTATGTCAAACATCCAATGTGATATTGTCAGCGCTGAAAGCGCCATTTTCAAAGGCGAAGCCAATATGGTGGTGGCCAGTGGTATCGAAGGTGAATTGGGCATCACAGCCCAGCACACACCCTTGATCACACAATTGAAACCAGGTGAAATTCGTGTCATCCAAGCCGATGGTACTGAAGAGCATTTTTATGTTTCTGGTGGTATCTTGGAAGTTCAGCCTTCGTTGGTGTCGGTGTTAGCAGACACTGCTGTGCGTGCTGATGACATTGATGAAGCGGCTGCCATCAAGGCCAAAGAAGAAGCTGAACGTTTGTTGAAAGACAACAATAAGAAGCAGGATTTGGCTATGGTTCAAGCAGATTTGGCCAAAGCTTTGGCACAAATCAGCGCAGTGGCTAAACTGAAGAAAAACCTCAAACGTTGATATAGCGTTGAAAACGAATAAAAAAGCCGACAGATATGTCGGCTTTTTTTTTGTCTGCTTTTGGTATAATCAATCCACTTTTGAAAGACATCACTATGAATCAATCTATCAAACGACACATTGTCATATTGGCTGCCGGCGCAGGTACTCGGATGCGCTCGAAGAAGCTGAAGGTGCTGCATGAAGTGGCGGGTTTGGCCATGGTTGATCATGTGATGAATTTAGCCCGATCATTGTCACCTGCTCAAATCACTGTGGTATATGGGCACCAAGGTGATCAATTACGCCAACATTTGGCCGATAAAGAGGTCAATTGGGCTGAACAAAAAGAACAGTTGGGCACAGGGCATGCCGTTCAACAAGCCGTTCCATTTTTTAAAGATGATGAACAGGTACTGGTGTTGTATGGTGATGCTCCCTTGGTAACCACCGAAGACCTCATGTCGATTGAATCACAGCAATTTGTTTTAACGGCTCAAGTGGACAAGCCAACTGGGTATGGCCGCATCATTCGTGATGGTGATTACGTTGACGCTATTGTGGAAGAAAAAGATGCCAATGAAGTTGAAAAACAAGTCAAAGAAATCAACTCAGGCATCATACAAGCACCAGCAAAACAACTGAAAGCTTGGTTATCTCAACTGTCCAATCAGAACAGTCAAGGTGAATATTACTTGACCGATGTGATTGCTTTGGCAGCAGAATCTAATCAACCATTTACGGCTGAAGTTCTGTCAGACAGTGATGCTGTCAAAGGCGCCAATGACATGGCTCAATTGGCAGAATTGGAAGCCATTTTTCAACAAAGAAAACGATCTGCTTTGATGAAAGTAGGCGCCAGACTGATCAAGCCTGAAACGGTTGATGTGCGCGGTGATTTGATTGTAGGACACGATGTTGTGGTAGATAAAGACACCTTGTTCGAAGGGAAAAACACGCTTGGTGATGATGTGACCATTGGCGCCCATTCAATCATTAAAGATTGCGACCTCGCAGCAGGAACCCAAGTGGCACCTCACAGCATTTTGGAAGGTGTCAAAACCACAGGTGCCTGTAGCATTGGTCCATTTGCACGTTTGCGTGTTGGCACTGAATTATCGGCCGGATGTAAAATTGGAAATTTTGTTGAAACCAAAAAAACAACCATGGGTCAAAACAGCAAAGCAAGCCATTTGAGCTATTTGGGTGATGCTGAAATCGGATCGGGCGTGAACATCGGCGCGGGCACCATCACTTGTAATTACGATGGTGTTAACAAGTTTAAAACCATTATCAAAGATGGTGCGTTTATCGGTTCAGACTCACAATTGGTCGCCCCGGTGACCATAGGTGAAAATGCCACCATTGGTGCAGGTTCTACCATCACCAAAAATGCACCTGATGAGAAGTTAACCCTGTCTAGAAGTAAATTGAGAACCATCTCAAATTGGGAAAAACCAAAGAAGAAATAATATGTGTGGAATCGTAGCAGTCAGCGCCAAGCGCAATGTGGTGGACATCATCATCAACGGCTTACAAACTTTAGAATATCGCGGATACGATTCTGCGGGTATCGCCGTGATCGAAGGTGATGGCATCACGATTAAAAAACAAGCCGGTAAACTGGCCAAGCTGAAAGAACAATTGGCCCAAGAACCTGTTCAAGGGCACAGCGGTATCGGTCACACCCGTTGGGCTACGCATGGCGAGCCGACTTCCGCGAACGCCCACCCACATGATTCAAACAATGCGATAGCTGTGGTGCACAACGGCATCATCGAAAACTATGCGCCATTGCGTGCAGAATTGATTGTCAAGGGTTATGAATTCAAATCTGAAACAGACACCGAAACCTTAGTGCATTTGATTCATGATTACCAAAATGAAGGCTTGAGTTTTGCCAAAGCCAGTCACAAAGCCATACGTTTGCTGGATGGCGCTTATGCGGTGGCCATTACCAGCATGTCAGAACCTGATCGCATCATTGCGGCCAGAAAAGGCAGCCCGTTGGTATTGGGTTTGGGGCAAGACGAACATTTTGTGGCATCAGATGTACAGGCTTTGATCAATGAAACTGATCAATTTTGTTATTTAGAGGAAGGCGACATCGTAGAGATCACCGCCGATGATTATATTATCTATGACGGTGATGATCAGGTTGTAGAAAGGGTTCAAAAAACGGTCAAAATGTCAGCCGACGCGTTGAGCAAAGACGGTTATCCTCATTACATGCTCAAGGAAATTCATGAACAGCCGACAGCTGTGGCCAATACCATTTCTGACCGCCTGCTGGGTGGCAAAGTCAGTGACGAGTTCATCACGCCTGAAATGGTCAAAACGTTACAACAGGTAGAGCACATCCACATCATTGCTTGTGGCACCTCATTTCATGCGGGCATGGTGGCACGGCATTGGTTGGAGGCTTTTACAGGTATCCCGACTCAAGTTGAAATCGCCAGTGAATACCGTTATAGAAATCCGGTGGTACCCAAGAACAGTTTGTTCCTGACCATTTCTCAGTCGGGTGAAACAGCTGATTCATTGGCTGCCTTACGTTATGCCAAAACGGCAGGTTATTTATCGACCTTTGCGGTATGTAATGTGGCCAATTCCACATTGGATCGTGAGTCTGATGTCTGTTTGATGACACATGCAGGCCCAGAAATCGGTGTGGCTTCAACCAAAGCTTTGACCACACAATTGTCGGTTCTGGCATTGTTGACTTTGAAAATGATGGAAATTCATGACAAAGATCCAGCCAAAAGAAAACGCTTGGTGAAACAATTGCGCACCATGCC
>JAUIHY010000299.1 GCA_030432115.1 Gammaproteobacteria bacterium
TTTTTTCTTGCTCCTCAGTTTGGTAATAATTTTTCACCCCAGCTTTCAGAATCAAATCGAGCTCCAACTCTTCTTGTTCAGAGGGGTGTTCAAACAACCACATTTCAAACTGAGATTTTGCATCAGGTGATAACTTATTTTGAATATAGTCTTGCTTCATTTGTTCATCGGGTTGAAATTTCATTTAATCACTCCCAACACCTGTCCAATCCAAGCTGCAGATAAACCCACAATACTGAGTTTATTTGAAAAAATGGATACGATGTTGTCTGTTTTGTTTTCCTTTTTACTCATCAAAAGCGTTTTTAACCGGTGTTTGGCTCTGAACAACACCCGAGAAAAATGATCTGGGGTGATTTCCAAATTATGACAAATAGTCAATTTGTCTTGATCTTCTAAATAAAAAGCCTTGAGGATTTCGCGATCCCTTTCAACCTTCATTTCTTGAATCAACTGTTTCACGTAAGCCAAATTGTCATCCCATTCAACACTGCTGGCCACATCGGCCTGCGTGTCTTCTATAATAAACAACAAATCTTGGTCTAAGCTGGACCTGAATTTTTTGTCTTTTCGCAAATAGGAATAACCAATATTCAATGCCGCCGTTCTCAAATAAAACTTGATGGATTCCAGTTTATTGATTTCATTGGCTTTTAACTTTTCTATGGTCAATCCAAAAGCGTCATGAACTATGTCCATATACAAATCAGTGTATGGAAATTGTTGCCTGACAATAACGGTTAACCATTGATAATGCGCCACCACAAATTGTTGACACGCTTCTTTATCGCCTGCCGCAATCTGCTTTAATTGGTTCAAACTCTGCTCTTCACTCACAGTATGCCTTTGATATTTTGAATTTTTCAAACCCTCAGCCACATCACATGCTAAAACCAACTGCGGTTTACTTTGTATCCAATGCGCGTGTCTGAGTTTCATCATACTGTATATGTCCAAAATTTCAATGCCTGTCTGCCAGTGCATATAAATTAGTGACGGCTAATAAACAAATATCTCAGGCTGATGACATAAATGATATGAATTTCACATTATTTAACAAAAAAACCCGGCAAAAGCCGGGTTTTTTATCGAATATGACACTGAATTAATTACAGTGAATCAGATTCATTTGCCAAATAATCGGCCACCCCATCAGGAGAAGCAGTCATGCCTTTGTCGCCATCTTGCCATCCAGCAGGACATACTTCACCATGGGCTTCATGGAATGCCAAGGCATCAACCATGCGCAGCATTTCATCTACATTACGACCCAAAGGCAAATCATTAACCACTTGATGACGAACCACGTTATTCGCATCAATCAAGAAAGAACCGCGGTATGCCACGGCACCATCGGGTGTTTCGACATCATATTTCTTACAGGCTTTGTGGGTCACATCAGCAAACATGGTGTATTTGACTGGTCCAATACCACCTTGGTTGATGGGTGTGTTTCTCCAAGCATTGTGAGTAAACTGAGAATCGATAGATACAGCAACGACTTCAACACCACGTTTGGTGAATTCATCCATGCGTTTATCAAATGCAATCAACTCAGATGGACAAACAAATGTAAAATCCAATGGGTAAAAGAAAACCACTTTGACCTTGCCCTCGGTTGCTTCTTTGAAATTGTAATCGTCAACAATTTCGCCTGTTCCTAATACTGCGGCACCTTTCAAATTAGGTGCTTTTTTACCTACCAATACGCCCATGCGATTTCTCCGTTGTGTGTTAAAAAAA
>JAUIHY010000086.1 GCA_030432115.1 Gammaproteobacteria bacterium
GTTGCTGATGCACAAAATGTGAATACAACTGAAGACAGTGCAGTAGGTATCACGCTGACAGGCAGTGACGCAGACGGTGATTCGCTGACGTATTCTGTTGGTAACCCAGCTAATGGTAGTTTGAGTGGTACAGCACCGAACTTGACTTACACACCTGATGCCAATTTTAACGGTAATGACAGCTTCACATTCACTGTGAACGACGGAACGGTTGATTCAAGTGCAGCCACTGTGTCGATCAATATCAGCGCAGCGAATGACGCGCCAACAGCCGACTCTCAAAATGTGAATACCTCAGAAGACAATGCTGTAGGCATCACGTTGACTGGTAATGACATAGACGGTGATTCATTGACTTATTCAGTGGGCAATCCAAGTAATGGCAGCTTAAGTGGTACAGCACCGAACTTGACTTACACACCTGATGCCAATTTTAACGGTAATGACAGCTTCACATTCGCTGTGAATGACGGTACGGCTGATTCAAATGTTGCTACTGTTTCAATTGATATAAGTGCAGTAAATGATGCCCCTACTGCTGACTCACAAAACAGCAGCGTCAATGAAGATGCTTCTGTTGCGATTGTTTTAACAGGCAACGATATCGATGGTGATTCTTTGTCATATTCAGTGGCCAGCGGCCCAAGCAACGGTAGCTTAAGTGGTAGTGCGCCTAATTTGACATACACGCCTGATAGTAACTTCAATGGCAATGACAGCTTCACTTTTAATGTGAATGACGGTACGGTTGGTTCAAGTGCAGCCACTGTCTCGATTAATGTCAACGCAGTTAATGATGCGCCAACAGCCGATTCTCAAAACGTGAATACCTCTGAAGACAGTGCTGTAGGCATCACATTAACAGGAAATGACATTGATGGTGATTCACTGAGTTATTCGGTTGGCAACCCCAGCAATGGTAGTTTAAGTGGCACAGCGCCGAACTTAACTTATACGCCTGATTCTGGATATAATGGTAATGACAGTTTCACCTTCACAGTGAATGATGGCACGGTTAGTTCAAGTGCAGCTACTGTAACCATTAATGTCGGTGCTGTAAATGATGCGCCAACAGCCGATTCGCAAAATGTGAACACCAACGAAGATACTTCGATAGCCATTTTGTTAACGGGTAGTGACCCTGATGGTGATTCGTTGACTTATTCTGTAGGCAGTCCATCCAATGGGGTTTTGAGCGGTACAGCGCCTAACTTGGGCTACACGCCAAATGCCAACTTCAATGGTGCTGACAGCTTCACATTTACTGTGAACGACGGAACGGTTGATTCAAGCCTGGCAACAGTGACCATCAACGTCAGTGCAGTAGAAGACCCAACTGTTGCCAATGGTGATGCTTACACAGTGTTAGAAGATGTGTCTGCGACTACATTTGATGTAACCGCCAATGACATCGATGTCGATGGTGATGCCATTAACATCAGCAGTGTGGGTAATGCATCAAATGGTTCAACCGCTCAAAACGGTAACATGATCGATTACACACCGGACGCTGATTTCTGTGGTGCTGACAGCTTCACATATGAAGTGAATGGTCAAGCTTCTGCCACAGTTAATGTGGATGTGACTTGTGTTAATGACCAACCGAGCATAACAGCGAGTGAACAGGTGTATGTGGCTTTATCAGATATCGCCAACCCACCTGCACAAACCATAGCATGTGAATTTGTTATGGGTCCTGCCAATGAGTCAGGCCAAACGGCCAATGACATGGTGGTCAGCATCACTGATGATGGCAATAATGTGCTGAGCAGCATCGATGTAGATAACGCAGGTCAATTAAGTTACACATTTACGGGTAATGCCGGTGTGGCTGAGGTGACTGTTGCATTACAAGATGATGGTGGAACAGCCAACGCAGGCGAAGACACCTCGATGGCCCACACTTTCTATGTTAATGTGCAAGATTACATTTTCCGTGATGCCTTTGAGAAACAAGCTTGTGATTTGTAATTAAGCTCATAAAGTGCTAAAGAAAGCCCGGCACATGCTGGGCTTTTTTTATGTTTAAAACCATTTTTTAAATCTGTTGTTCTTCATCTGCTGTCTGAATTGATCGAAATGATACCGAACAATGAAGTTGAATAAATAACCTCGTCAGGTCATTCAACGATGTTTCTCAATGACCTAGATATTGAGCGAAGAATCAAAAGTCTGCTCTTAGAAATTCTGTTCAATATTTTTCTTCAATATTGTTGCTAAAAATCGACGCCTTCACAATTCAATTTATATTTGACAATTTTAATCCTTCAAATGCTAATAAGAATGATTCTCAATATTATTCGCACCAATTTAAACAACAGCTAAAATATGAAAATCAGAAAAGAGTTGGTGGCTTTCTCAGCACTCAGTGTGTGTGGATGGGTTGGTGCAGAAGATGATGTTGCAGATATGGATGCCATGGTGGTGACTGCGGCGGGATATGAGCAAAAACTAATTGACGCTCCTGCCAGTGTGACGGTAGTCAGTAGAAGTGAACTTCAGTCTATGCCTTTTTCCAGCCTGGCAGATGCATTGAGAAATATTGAAGGCATTGATGTGGGTAGTGGTCAGGACAAAAATGGTAACATCAGTATCACGATGCGGGGATTGCCTTCTCAGTATACATTGATATTGATTGATGGTAGACGACAAAGTGATGTGGGTAATATTGGCCCCAATAATTTTGGTAACAGTCAATTTATGTATATGCCACCATTGGAAGCCATAGAGCGCATTGAGGTGGTGCGTGGGCCCAAGTCAACGTTGTATGGAGCTGATGCAATAGGTGGGGTGATTAATATCATCACGCGTAAAAACTTAGATGAAATGTTAGGAAGCATCACACTCAGTTCAAATATACAGCTAGATGACCAATATGGCGATGATAATAAGGTCGATTTTTTTCTCACAGGTCCTACTGGAATTGAAAATTTAAGTTTTTCATTAAGGGGCGGTTGCTTTGATCGCCAAAACAGTGAGCCCACATACAACGACAATTTGAGTTTACCAGATGGCACTCCGTGGGTTGACCAAGGTAGCTTTGGGGATCGTAAAATTGTTGCTGCTGAAAATTCAAATGTGGGTTTCAGTTTAAATTATCAATTGAATGCCAAGCACAGCATGGCATTTGAATATGATCTTTCTAATCAAAGGTATGACAATACCAAAGGTCAAACCGGGACATTAGACAGTCCAGTGAGTTTATGGCGGACAAGAGGGGGAATTATAAACCCTCGAGTAGGCTATGCCAGATACCAAAAGTTTGATAGGGAACAAATGGTTTTGGCTCATGTTGCTGAGTTAGATCATGGAACATGGACAACCAATCTGACAAAAAGTACCAGTGAAAACCATGGGCGATCATTGCCTTTGACAGTAGATGAACGCATTCAAGTGCAGTCAATATGGGACCAAGCCGTGATTGATCAAGGTGTTTCATCACCTGAGTTGACTGATGAAATTTATGATTTATTAGAAAGCACATTTTTACCCAGACAAAAAAGACCTTTAAAAATTGATAATTTCATTTTGAACAGCAGTTTTGAATCAAATTTTAAAAACCATTATTACATTGTGGGCATGCAATTTTTTGATGCAGACATGGAAGATGGTGCCTTTGGATTTTATGGTGATGGGTATCAAGCTGGGACCACACAAAAACACCGCCAATGGGCGTTATTTGCAGAAGACAGTGTGGATTTGACAACGCATACCACCGCTACTGTGGGCGTTCGTTATGATGACCACAATGTATTCGGTGGCCAAGTAAGCCCGCGGGTTTATTTAAACTATAACCCAGATAATAGCTGGGTGTTCAAGGGTGGAATCAGTACGGGTTATAAAACACCACAGCCAGAACAACTCTTTTCGGGCATTGTGGGTTTTGGAGGTCAAGGAACCATCCCATTTGTCGGAACACCCGATTTACAACCAGAAACCAGTATCAATTATGAGTTGGCAGCTTACTTTGATGGTGGTAATCGATTGAAAGGAAATGCCACATTATTCTTTAATGATTTTAAGGATAAAATCATTACACAAGATAATTTACCCAATTGTGAATTGGTCAGCAGTGGTGTTGACTGTGTGGATGTGGGGCAAGGATGGTCAGATTTGGGTGTGACCAGTTTCAGACAGGCTGATAATGTTGATAAATCCAGAACTTTAGGTGTTGAACTGGCTGCAAAATTTGAAATCAATGACAATTGGTACCTTTCTGGAAATTATACGTTTACAGACAGTGAAGTGCTCAGTGGCGCTGATAAAGGATTGCCTTTGGTGAATACGCCAGATCACATGTTGAATGGAACACTGAATTGGATGATTTCTCCCCACAGCAGGCTTTCATTGATTTCAGAGGTCAGAAGTAAGCGTTTCAGGGGCACGGCAGATGTACAAGGCCCTCAAGGTCCTGTGACCGAGAAGCTTTTCTATAAATCTTATGAGCTGTGGCATTTGGCTTATGGCTATGATTTCAGTGAGGCCTTGTCGATTAATGCCAGAGTGAATAATCTATTGGATGACGACTTATCCAGTCGCAGTTGTTTGTTGGTTGATACTCAGGATGATTTCGAATGTGTGAGTGACTATAACACTGCACAAAAAGCCCGCAGTTTGTGGGTCTCTGTCAGTTATGAATTTTAAATATTAAAATGACTAAAGGAAAAGGCCAACGTTAGGTGTTGGCCTTTTTTGTGAAATTTAAGGTGACTAAATCAAACTTGCTGTTGAAGTTTGTATTGTTTCAAGGTGGCGGCAAAATCTTGAAGCATTTGGTTGCCACTGGCTTCGGCTTTTTGGCACCATTGTTTGAAAGCATCGACCATTTCTTCCATGTTCATGCTGTTGTTCTCCCAAATGGCTTGTAATTCGTATTTAAAAGCCATCATACTTTGGATGGTTTGGTTTTCTTCAAACCCTGATTGAAATTTATTGTTCCATTTCTTTTTGATGAATTGAGGGTCTAAAGACAATTGTTGGGTGTACTTTTTGATGCCTTTTTTCTCTTTTTTGCAATCGCTTGAAAATTCAGCTGTGAGGTTGGGTTTGATCACGTCCTTGATGTACAGCTGCATTAAGTTGAATTTATGGGTCAAGATGGCTTTGACTGTTTCGTTTGAAAAAGTCACTTGGCTTTCATCAATGGTCAGCTCAGGCACCACTTTTTTGATTTCGCAAAGACCGATTTTGTTCAGGGCTTTGATCAAAAACCAGCCGATGTCATATTCACCTTTTTTATGGGCAAATTTACACGAAGAAGGGAAGGCATGGTGGTTGTTATGTAATTCCTCACCCATGATAAAGAAGGCAAAGCGACTGATGTTTCTTGAAGAATCATCCGTGCGGTAATTGCGGTAGCCAAAATAATGACCGATGCCGTTGATTACACCAGCGGCAAAAAATGGAATCCAAATAATTTGGATGGCAAAAACAAGACCGCCTATCACACCAAATAAGGCAATGTCTAAAACGGCCAACAACAAAATGCCTAAATAGTGAAAGCGGGTGTAAATGTTTCGCTCTATCCAGTCATCGGGTGTGCCTTTGCCATATTTTTCTAATGTTTCTTTGTTTTTTCTTTCTTCAGTGTAAAGTGTCACACCGTGGAACAACACTTTTTTTATGCCGTGAATTTGTGGGCTGTGTGGGTCATCTTCGGTTTCGCAATGTGCATGGTGTTTGCGGTGAATGGCCACCCAATCCTTGGTTAACATCCCAGTGGTAAACCAGGTCCAAAAACGGTAAAAATGTTGAACCACTGGATGCAATTTGATGCCTCGGTGGGTTTGTTCCCGGTGAAGAAACAAGCTGACACCAGATAATGTGATTTGTACGCCGATAAAAACGGTTAAAACAATTTGCCAAGCAGAAAAATTCAACAAACCGGTTTCTAAAAAGGTTAATAATTCCATGTTGATTGTGATTAAATAACAAAGAACTCACTATAAAGAATAAATGTGACAAAAACCAGAAATAAACACATGTTAGCTGAAAAGACTGCAAAAGTTTTTGTTCAATTAGAGCAATTGAGCTTGATAAAGCATAAGCAAGCGATACTTGATGGTGTGAATTTGTCTGTGGAAGACCAAAACATCACGGCGTTATTGGGAGCCAATGGCGCAGGAAAATCCACACTTTTGCGCGTACTATCAGGTCTCATTGCACCCAGCTCAGGTAATGTGCAGTGGCCAAAGTCTGTGCAAGCACCTGAGCCCCAGCGCATTGCTTATGTGGCTGAACCTGCTGTATTTTACCCACATTTAACGGTCATGGAACAGTTGTTGTTCCATGCCAACAGTCACAAAATGTTGCCACTAAACGCGGAACAAGCGTTAGCTCAATGGCAGTTAAGCGGCGTGGCTGACAAGAAAACACATCAGCTGTCTTTGGGGTATCGACAACGCTTGGCTTTAGCGCAAGCCTTGATGCAGCGCCCCCGTTTGCTGTTATTGGATGAGCCCATGAATGGGATGGATCCTGAGTTGATGCTTTTGTTTCAATCAAAGCTGCAAAAAATCAAGTCACATTGTTGCATCGTTATGGCTTCTCACCTGTTGCATTTGATGGATGAATGGGTGGATGAAGTGGTGGTGATGGCCGAAGGTCAGGTGTTGAGTCAGCAAAAAAATGACGGTCAATCCAATTTGTATCAAATCTACCAAAACAGCATCACAAAAGCACACCAAAAGGTGGCGACATGAATCGCATGACTTGGTTGAAAAAAGAACGGCTGTTCTTGTGGCGCAGCCCGGCCATTTGGTTGGTACTGGCTTTGTTGACATTCAGCAGTGCATGGTTATTTTGGTTGATGGTGGATCGTTATGTCCAACTACAAACCTCATTTGCGGACCTGGCTCAACCACCTGCTGTGACCAGTCACTTGTTGGTCCCTTTTTTCAAAACAGTGGCACAATTGGCCTTGATGCTGATGGCGGTCATCAGTGGCATGTCAGTGGCACAAGAGCGCAGCCAAGGTACTTGGATACATGTTTTCCAGCAGGCCAATCGCTTGGTTTTGAATAAATGGCTGGCCAGCTGGTCTGTCAGTTTGGTGTTGTTGTTGGTGTTGGTGCTGGCTTGGTGGTGCTTGGATTCAGCCAGCCAAATCCATCAACCGGTTGTTGCATTGTCGTTATTGGCTTTGTTGTTGCTGATGGGCTGGCTACAAGCATTGGGCATGTACATTTCCAGTTTATCAGAACAGTCAGGAATGGCCATTTTATTGTCTTTGGTGGTATTCACTTTGTTGTGGATGTTGGGGGAAAACCAAGCGCTGGCGGCTTATGGTGTCAATTGGCTGTCCTTGATGTCGCCATTGAAGCATTTTGATTGGTTGTCAAGCGGACAATTGAGCTGGGCTTCGGTACTCTATTTTGTATTGGGTACTTGGGTCTTTTTAAAATTGGCCGCGGGTCAAGTGTCTGATTTGGCTCACGGAGGACGTGCGGTTTGGCAAAAAGTTGCCCGTTTGTTGCTTTATATATTGATTTGGCAAATGGCGATTTTTGCCACGGCTCGCTGGGTACCTACAAAGGCCTATCAACTCAGTTACCAAGACTTATTGCCTGAAAGCGCACAACAAGTCTTGGGTCAACAACAAGCCATTGAAGTTGATGTTTTTGCCACTGAAGACAGCCTGGCGGGCGAAAAAGTGGCCGCATTTCTACAGGCAGTGGTGCCTTTGATGCCATCCGTGACGGTTAATTATTTAGACCCAGCAACGCAGTTAGAAGTCATGGCACAGCATGGCATCAGTCGCCAAGGCAGTATGTTGGTCAAGCAAACCGCAGAAGGGCAGCAAGGTATGTTTGTATTGAAAGCCTTGTCTTATGAGCAATGGTTCAATGGGCTGAAGAAGTTACAAGCACCAAAAGACGATTGGTTGGTTTTATTGGATGGTTTTTCTGGTGGTGATTTGCACGATGAAAGTGCGACAGGCCACTTGCAATGGTACCAATCTATTAAGAATGCAGGCTATCAAGTGGCTATGATGTCGTGGCAAGCCGGATTGAATGTGCCCAGTAATGTGAAACTGATTCTGTTGTTGGCGCCTCAAGATGAATTGGACGAAACGGCCATTCATTGGTTGCAACAGCAAATCGCAGCAGGAGTCAGCATATGGTGGTTGGCAGAACCTGAATTTGCTGGCAGTCAAAACCAGTTGTCCTTGTTGTTTGATGTCATGCCTTTGGGCAGCTTTTATGCTGGACCTTTGGTGTTGAAAGATTTTCCAGTACATGACATCAATAAAGATTTCGACCGGCCGTTGGATTTATACCAAGCCATGACCTTTGAAACGGCCAGTGATGTGGTTTGGCAAGATGAACAAGGGCAAGCCTTGGCAGCCGCTCAGGTGTTGGGTGATGCGCGTTTATTGGTAACCGGTGACAGTGATTTTGTCAATAACCAACGATTGTTGTCAGGTGGCAATTTAGAAATGTCTTTGCGCCAACTGGATTGGTTGTTGGGCATGGATGATCGCATCGATCTGCCCACCATAGGCATGGCTCAAAGCCAAATACATTTGACCCCCAATCAAGTGTTGTTATACAGTGCACTGATGTTGTTGCTGCTACCAGGCTTGATGCTGGTACTGGCAATTTGGATTTGGTACAAAAACAGGAATTAAAACATGGACATTGGTGAGATCCGCAATGAATATACAAAATTTGGTTTGAATCGTAAGGATTTAAATGACCAACCCTTGAAACAGTTTGAACATTGGTTTGAACAGGCGAGGGCGGCTCAAATCAAAGAAGTTAATGCCATGAGTTTGGCCACAGTGACTACCGATGGCATGCCACAGGTTCGAACCGTTTTATTGAAATCATTCGATGAACGTGGCTTTGTTTTTTTCACTAATTACCAAAGTGCCAAGGCCAAAGAGTTGGATTCTACTCCAAAAGCTTCTGTGTTGTTTCCTTGGTTGGATTTAGAGCGCCAAGTTCGAATCAGTGGCTCGGTTGAGAAAATCAGCACAGCAGAATCGTTTATGTATTTCACATCAAGGCCCCGAGGATCACAGTTGGGTGCATGGATCTCAGAGCAAAGCCAAGTAATTAACAACCGCTCGGTCCTGAAAACACTGATGAATCAAATCAAAGAAAAATTCAAAGAAGGTGAAATCCCTTTACCCGACGCTTGGGGCGGTTACCGCATCAAACCTGAACAATATGAATTTTGGCAGGGCAGGGCCAGCCG
>JAUIHY010000087.1 GCA_030432115.1 Gammaproteobacteria bacterium
TCAGCTTGCGCAGGGACGAAAGTTACTTTGTTTTGCCAAATGCTTTGGTTGTGAGTGTACTGACTGAAACATGGCTCAGGAATCAACAGCGATACGCCTTCCAATTTTGACAATTTATACAGCAACTCAATGCTTTCATCACCACCATTGCTGAGCAACAATTGCGCAGTATCCAATGACAAATCTTGCGCCATTTGGGCTTCTAAAGCCTGGCGATTGGGGTACTGCCACAAGTCTTTGACTTGCAACTTGAAATCATCCAACCACGCAGGCAGCATGTCAGCCCGCTCATTGAAATCTAATTTTAAATCAACAGTGTTCATGTGTTTTCAAACGCTCAATGTACTGGTCAGTTAAAATTAAATGGCTTTGCGAATCGGTGTTTCTAAAATATCCGTCGCACCCGCTGCAATCAAACGCGGCAACAAATCTTTGGCTTCTGTTCGCAGAATGGCCGCCTTAACCGAAAAGGCATCTGATTTATACAATTTACTGACGGTTGGTGAACGCATCGCAGGCAACAGTGCGACAATTTTTTCGATGTTGTCTTGCTGACAATTCATTTCAATCAGCACACGTTTACGCCCATTCAGCACGCCACCCATCAACATCAACATGTTTTGGATGATGGCATTTTTCTCAGGATCGGCCATGGTTTCGGCATTGGCAAAGAACTGTGTCGATGACTCATAAACCGTATCAACAATTTTCAATCGGTTGGCTTTGATGGTTGTACCCGTACTGGTGTTATCTATAACCATGTCAGCATCTTCTGGCGGGAACACTTCAGTGGCACCATATGAACGCAATAACTCGGCATCAAAGCCATTGTCAGCCAAAAACTTTTTACTTAAACTTTTGTACTCAGAAGCAACGATGATTTTGCGTTGTTTCAATTCGGCGTAATCCCAATCCTCAGGAATGCAAGCAACAATTTTTACCGGATTGAACCCCAGGTCTTTCAATACAACCACATTGGCGCCTTGTTCTTCAATCCAGTCCTTTCCTGCGAACCCAATGTCGTGTTGACCCAATTCAACCAAAGAAGGGATGTTTTGGCTTTTCAACAACTTCACTTCAAAAGTGTCGTCATTACAAACCGGGCGGTAATTGCGGTCATTGCCTTGCAAAGTTAAACCGATGTCAGACAATAGTTTAACGATCTCTACCTGTAATTTCCCCTTTGGGATGGCCATCTTGATATTCATGTTGTTCTCGCTTTAATGTAATATGTTCAATAAATTTTTGCCAAAAAAAAGCCCCGTTAAAAATAACGAGGCTTTTCTAGAATTTTGTGTTTTTTAAACGCGCAATATCAAACCCCGTTAGTCAACGAAGTGATGGTGATGGTTTTGTGCGTAAAAGTTTGTCATGCGCCGCATCCTAAATCTCTATCTACCTATTGTCAAACTTTTTTTGTGACTAATCAAAAAAAATGCTTATTACAAAATCATTGGCTTGATGTCTCTCGATAACTCCACTATGATTTAACATAAGTTAACGATTAACTTATTTTTACAAATATAAATTACCATAATTCAAATATCATAGGGGAATTCGTGAACACTCGGTTTTTACGCATAGGTTGTGCACTTTCATTGTTGCTCTGTCATTTCAATGCTCAAGCAGAAGAAAGCTACCTACAAAGGGTCATCAAAGACATCATAGAGATAATCAATGCATCCAGCACGCAAGTGCCGACACTCAACACATTGAATCAACTTCCCGAGCCACTTTCAGATGAGGACTTTCACCTATACAGCAGTGAAAAAGTCTCCCTAGGTAATCTGTTGTTTTACGATAAAATCCTCAGCGGTAACATGAACACTTCTTGTGCCACATGCCACCATGGCTTGGCTGCAACAGGTGATGGCCTCTCACTTTCTGTTGGTGAAGGTGGAAATGGTCTTGGAGTGACCAGAGATACTGGCTTTGAACATGACGAGATACACGAACGGGTACCTAGAAATGCGCCACATATATTCAATGCCGGTGCCAAAGAAATGACAGTCATGTTTTATGATGGCAGGGTGTTTGAAGACCCCAGTCATCCCAGCGGCTTCATCTCTCCAGCTGGTCTAGATTTACCGTTGGGTTTGGACAACACCTTAGCAGCACAAGCCATGTTTCCTGTCACATCCGCCACTGAAATGGCGGGTCAGCTAGGTGAAAACCCCGTTGCAGATCAAGCAGCAGTCAACCAACTCTCTGGACCAGGAGGTGTCTGGGACTTGTTGGCAACCCGTATCAGAAACATACCCGAGTATGTGGCATTATTCCGCCAAGCTTTTCCCGAAATAAATCAAGCCAGTGACATTGAGTTTGTTCATATCGCCAACGCCCTGGCCGCATTTGAATCCGTTATTTGGCGAGCAGATAATTCTGCTTTCGACCAATACCTAAGGGGAGACAAAGGCGCTATGAGCCCAAACCAAATTGCTGGCATGAACTTGTTCTACGATGATGCAGGTTGTGCAGAGTGTCATTCAGGACAATTATTAGGCCAAGCCAGTGACTTTAAATCAATTGCCATGATACAAATGGGCCCAGGTAAAGGAGACAATGCCGTCGGATATCAGGACGGTCAAGATGACTTTGGTCGAGAAAGGGTGACTGGATCACCTCAAGATCGATACAAATTCCGTGTGCTATCCGCCAGAAATGCACCATTAACGGGTCCCTGGGGGCACAGTGGCGCATATGACGACTTGAGGTCATTAATAAAGCATCACCTCGATCCAATTCAGGCCACAGCCCAATATGATAAAACTCAAGTTAAATTACCCTATCGGGCAGATCTAAATGCCATTGATTTCACTGTATACGATGATGAAAACAGAAAAGCAATGATTCTTGCGTCTTCCGATATCACACCGAGGCAGCTGACTGAACAGCAAATAGATCGGTTAATAGACTTTTTAGAAGCCGCAACTGACCATAACAGTATCAACCTAAGAAACGAGGTACCTATAAAGGTTCCAAGCGGTCTACCCATCTTTGACTGATGACCTGACTTAAGTAAACAAAGGGGCATCATACCCCTTTGTTTATTTATGGCTTATCAGCAAACAAAATCACTCCTTTTTCTTTCTCTTGGCGATCAAATACGGTGAAATAACTGGCAATCAGTGGCAGGCCAAAAATCACTTGATTCGGCCAGCCCTCCAAAACCGTGAATTGAAAAGAGGCTTGATTGGGCTCGGGTGCATGTATCTGCCAATAATCTTTAGGCTTCATTTCCAAAGTCACCGATGGCTCGTCGACACCTTGTATTTCAAAATAAATGCTGGGCCATAAATCCAAATTAATCAATGATAAATCGACACCGATTTCTTTGCCAGTGAAGCTGTCATAAGGTGCTAACACCTGCTCAAAATTAGGGTTAAAGGCCTTCAATTGCGTCATCATTGGATCAAAAAGCCCTCTTGGTAAAACAACATATGAAGCGCCAGTGTCTACAATGCCATTGGTTTTGTGGTTGAGGTCTTGTTCGGCCAAAGTCGGTGCTAGTATCGGCTCACCACCACCCACCCGCATCGAAATGGTGTGAACGTTGTAATACTTGTCATCCAGCACTTCGACCTTTTTGAAATGTCCTTTGAACAAGTGATTGTGCAGGCGAGGTTTTCCCATAACAAAGAATCCTTGGTTCAAAGGGTGGTGTCGAAGTTGAGACTGGCTTTTTTTGCTGCTGGTTTGGTAAATGCTTGACCGGTGAATTAAAAAAGCGAATTGATCACCCACCACTCCTTGCTCTTCCAATTGAGTGAAATAGGGTGTGAGGTATGATTTTGGATATTGCTTAAGGAATTTTTTGAATTCACGCACCGAGTCATCTTGTTCTTCATGCGCTAATTGCCAAGGAAAGGTTTTGCATGGGTCGAATGCATTGGTCTCTAAATAATCAGTCAAGTCAAAGGCGCGATTCAACTCATGATAAGCCAATCCCATGATGCCATCGGCATCGCCAAAACTGTACTGTTGTTCTTTTCGGGTCACCGCCACATTCATGTCATCGCAAGACACAGAGAAAAAGCCTTTTCCCATAAAGACTGAAGTTTTTACCACTGGCCCGTACCAGCCGCCTGCGCCATAAGTGACATCTTGTGCAAAGGCGGTTGCCGTGAGTTTTTCATCCTCAGCGGGTGAATAATCTGCGCCTTGCACAACCAGAGCACTGCTGCCCGTATCCAAAATCAGGTTCGCTTCAGCACCTTCGCTGCCGACTTTGACATGCGCCGTGTAAGTGCCTTTGGAAAACACATTGGTGATGGGAATGATAACTGAATGCGGCATCTGGGGGTCTCAAGCGATGATTAGGATCATTCTAACAGATGCCACTGCTTTTTGACGCCTTCATTGTCTCATGGCTTTTTCAGCTGTGTTACTGTTCAGTAATGGCAATGGAATTTCGACACTGCCTTTTGAGCACCTTTAAGAAGATTTTTCGAGCGCGCCACCCGCCTTCAGTCACAGACAGATCTGTTGTTGAGGTTATTTGCCTGTGGTGTCAGTGTATAACTAATTCACTTGATCTGTTTTGAATCCTTAGCCAAACCATTAAAAAACGTCACCACCTCTGGCATGAAATCCTTAAGTCGTGGGTATTTTTCCCTTTCACTATCAAATCTCATCAATGCCTTGACCAGGTCATCTGTCCAAGCAAAGCCGCTTTCGACTTGCTCATTGATTTCTCTTTCAATCAAATGTTCATCAAAATCATTGTCCATCATGTACTTAACAACAGATGCCCGAACCAAGGCTTCTGCATACATAGATTTCCAACCATAATACCCTTGTTCATTCATAGTTTTTTCCAAGTGCGAATACAGTATTTGGCCACTGTCGGAAAAAGCTTCTGCATTTTGGGCGATCAGGTGGTTGACAAACGAATGATTGAACTCGTGTAAGGAGGTCGGGAAAAAGTAATCTTTGTCAAATACTGGCTGTCCATTTGAATCCAGTTGTGACACCCCAATAACCGCATATATCACTTCATCTCCATTAGGTAGTGTGGTTTTCGGTCCATAGCCTTTGTCACCAATCCCCATCGCAATAACTGTTTTGAACTCACCTTTGGGCGATTCTCCATAAAATTGGGTGTACCAATCGAGATTGATGTCATTGTGGATCTTTTCAAATCGCCCTGTGGCCACTTGGTAAATGTCAGCTTGTTGTTTAAAAAACAAGTCACTGTTGGTATCAAGATAAAAAGCATTCAACAATGACAAAAACTGGTGTGAGACTTCTGACCCCCACCTTGGATCTGGAACCTCATCAGAAAATGGTTTGTGGGGTTTCATCATGGGTGGTTCAGTTATGTTGATTGCAAAAGACATAACAGCGTCATAGCCAATACCTTTTTCCTCACGAATCAGCTTAATGTACTTAATCAACTCATGATTTTTGAATTTTCCAAAATGTTTTTCGATGTCGTTAATGTAGCCTGGGTATTCTTTTGAACTGTACTCCCATGCTTCAGCCAATCGAAACGCAATGCTGATCAGTTCAATGCGTTCATCCACTGTTGGCTCATTTAAAATCGTTGCTTGTTGAGACCAAACATTCAAAGCAAATGTCAGCAATAAGGTCATAAAGAGGGTTTTCATTGTCAATATCCTGGTTTATCTTTGTGGTGTCTATAGGTACCTTTAAACGCTTGCTTTTTACCTATGTTACTTTTTACAAGAAAAAATTCACTTTCGTAATTGTGAACCACTCAATTGACACTTCAGAATGAGTGAATTTTTTCGAAACCAAACGCTCACGTGTTTGAGTAAAACAAGCATTAACTAACCCTGAAGCTATCCGTAAAACCCTCTACCCCAGATCAATTTCTTTATATATAGTTCAACTCCGACCCTGATGCAGGCTTGAACCAACCTTACAGAAACATCACTGAAAACCTATGCCTGACCAGAATATGACCGTACCCAACTCATTGATAAATAATGAAGTCCAAAACACATAAGCCATTTCAAATACAGCAGCTTCTCAGCACTCAGCTGCGTGAGAGATGAACGCACCCAGATATAGAAACACATCTGTCACCGGTGCATCCAAGCCCAAACCAGCCTAAAAAATAGATTAGCCAAAGCAGTCTAATGGCATATCCCTTTTTTGACTGCTTTATGTTTCAATCTTTCGATCGTTGGGCGATGCGTTTTTTAAAATCTGCCAATGATTCTTTCCTCTCCGAATAGCGATCAACCAGATGCTCTTTGATGTCGCGGGTCAATAAGGTGAATTTGACCAATTCCTCCATCACATCGACAACGCGGTCATAAAGCGAAGACGGTTTCATGCGATTATCGTCGTCGAATTCTAACCAAGCCTTCGGAATCGAAGATTGATTGGGGATGGTCAGCATTCGCATCCAACGACCCAAGATACGCAGTTGATTCACGGTATTGAACGATTGTGAACCGCCAGAGACTTGCATCACGGCCAAAGTCTTACCCTGTGTCGGGCGCACGGCACCAATTGACAAAGGAATCCAATCTATTTGCGACTTCATGATGCTGGTCATCGAGCCATGGCGTTCTGGCGAACACCATACCATGCCTTCACTCCAAGTAACCAACTCACGAAGCTCCTGTACTTTAGGGTGCGTTTCATCACAACTGTCAGGTTGAGGCAAACCCAAAGGGTCAAACACTTTGGTTTCGGCACCCAAATGTTGCAATATGCGCGCAGCTTCTTCATTGGCCATGCGACTGAAAGAACGCGCTCGCAAAGAACCATGTAACAACAGAATTCTCGGCGCGTGTTCCGAAACACCGACATTAAACAAAGAATTTCTGTCTGTATCTTTGATGCTTTCTGCATCCACATTGGGCATGTTTTCTAATATTTCATTATCCATAATCATTCTCCAAACCAATGTCTTGTGCGGTTGGCAAAGGCCACCAAAGACAACATCACGGGCACTTCCACCAGCACCCCTACCACGGTCGCCAAAGCGGCACCCGAATGTAAACCAAACAAAGAAATCGCCACCGCCACGGCCAGCTCGAAAAAGTTTGATGTACCAATCATGCAGGCAGGCGCTGCAATTTCATGCTTCAAACGCATGCGTTTGGCAATGAAATAAGCAATGAAGAAAATACCGTAGGTTTGGATCAACAAGGGAATGGCAATCAGCACAATCGCTTGCGGTTGGTTGATGATTTTTTCAGCCTGAAAACCAAACAAAAGCACCACCGTTCCTAATAGTCCAATCATAGACCATGGCTTCAAAGCATTCACCAAACCATCAATGCCTTGCTTTCTATCCAAAGCTTTGCGCGTCAGCCAACCGGCCAACAATGGCAGCACCACATACAACACCACTGACAACAGCAAGGTTTCCCAAGGAATTTCTATGTTATTCACACCCAATAAAAAAGCCGCAATCGGTGCAAACGCAAAGACCATGATAACGTCATTGACCGACACTTGAACCAAGGTGTAATTGGGGTCACCTTTGGTCAATTGGCTCCAAACAAACACCATGGCTGTACACGGTGCCACACCCAATAAAATCATACCGGCGATGTATTCATTGGCCGTTTGCGGGTCAACCATTGAGGCAAAAAACACCTTAAAGAACAGCCAACCCAAAGCCGCCATGGTGAATGGTTTGATTAACCAATTAATCACCAAAGTCAGTATCAATCCACGCGGGTTGTTCTTGGTGTCCTTAATGGCAGAAAAATCCACCTGCACCATCATTGGGTAAATCATCACCCAAATCAAAACCGCGATTAGCACATTCACATGGGCATACTCCCAAGTGGCAATCAACGCAAAAGTTGAAGGAAAGGCATACCCCAAGGCCACACCTGACACAATACACAAAGCCACCCAAAGCGACAAATACCGTTCAAACAATCCCATCTAAAGTCTCCAAATCTTTTTCCCGTCATTCCTGAATATTCACCGTCATTCCTGCGAAGGCAGAAACTCTTATAACTATCCGTCATTCTCGTATTCGCTTAAAGCGCCTACTTTTGGTGAGACGGAAATCTCATCAATAGTCAAAACCTTCCACAAAAGCCTTAATCTCATCCCTCACCCGACGATAACAATCCAGTTGCGTTTCCTCATCGGCCTTATCAGCTGCTAACTCAGCTGCCAATTTAGGCGGATCATCAAAGCCCACATGCACCACTTTGCCATCACCCAAAAACACAGGACAGTTTTCATGTGCATGACCACAAACCGTGATCACAACATCCAGTGTTTCATTGCGCGATGCCAACTCAGACAACACATCATCCAATAAAGAAGACTGATGCATCGAAATGTCAACACCAGATTCAGCCATCACTTTCACCGCATTGGGATTCAAGCCATGGGTCTCAATCCCTGCCGAATACACCTCATAATCATCACCTCGCAAGTGACGCAACCAACCTTCCGCCATTTGCGATCGACAGGAATTTCCCGTACACAAAAACAACACCTTTTTATTCATCTTTTCACCTTAGTCGTCCGATGCATGAGAACACAACAAATCGAAACAACAATCGCCACGACAAACAAGATTCACACGCTCTTTTTATGAATTCGCTAATTCACATATGCGAATTAGCGAATCTACCATTAACTTTATAACCAACAACACTTCATTTAAGGCTATTGATCCCTCCGGTACATTATCGACAAGACAACCATATTGAGTTACCCATTTGAGGACATACGCCTCACCGTTCTTCACTGCTTAAGCACCTGCCATCATTACCTTGACAGGCCTTCAACAACATACAGCCAATTGAATTTCAGACAGGCGCTTGATGTCAGCTTGAAACAAAACTGCTTCCTTTGCCAATGTCAAAACCTCTAGCAATACTTTTCTTCTTGGTGCGGACAACTCCGGGTGTATTTTATAATGCACCCATTGGTTTTCTCGGTAGTCTTGAACCAAACCAGCATCTCTTAACAATTTCAAATGGCGTGATATCGTGGGTTGTGGCATGTGTAAAACCTCATACAAATCACAAACACACAAACCATCTTTTTCTATCAACAAATTTAGAACACGTAACCGTGTTTCGTGGCTCAAAGCCTTCATCAATTCAATCACTTCCATCATTCACCTGTTCTTTGTACATTGACCTTTTCAAAACCCCTCAGCATCCAAACCAGAAACCCAGACCATCCAGCTATGGCTTGCCATCCGCGCTAATATAATTCGCTTATTCGCTTATTCGC
>JAUIHY010000088.1 GCA_030432115.1 Gammaproteobacteria bacterium
CTTTTTATAATTATTTAATGGGTGAAGAATTGTGTTTAGGAAATCCTGCCCAGATTGCAAAAAAAGACTGTAAACATTTCGTCACTGAAACCCAGTTAAAAGAACCCAAAAGGTTGACCGAGGCCCAGTGGTCTTTTGTGTTGGATTCTGCGGTTCAAATGGCAGATGATAATCCGCTTTATGAACGCAATTTGTTTATAGTGGCGGCTTTAAAGGTGTTGTTTTTGCGTATTTCAGAACTGGCAGAGAGGCCGAATTGGTCACCTGAAATGGGTCATTTTTGGCAAGATGTGGATGAAAATTGGTGGCTCAGGGTTTTCGGAAAAGGTAGAAAAATCAGGGATATAACCGTGCCTTCTGATTTTTTACCTTTTCTTAAACGTTACCGTGTTTCAAGGCAGTTAACACCTTTACCAGACAACAATGAACACACGGTGATGATTGAGAAAATCCGTGGTCAAGGCGGTATGGGCAGTCGTCATTTACGGCGTTTGGTCCAGCAAACTTTTGATCATGCACATCAAAAAATGGTGTCAGCCGAAGGCGAGGAAATGGCACGAAAATTAAAAGAAGCCACCACCCATTGGCTCAGACACACTGGAGCAAGCATGGAAATAGAACGCGGCAGGGCACTTAAAGATTTGTCTGAAGATTTGGGACATGCCAGCATGGCCACCACAGACACTATTTATGTGCAAACAGAGAACAAAAAGCGTGCCGAAAGTGGTAAAACACGCACAGTACACTCCAAAAGAAAATAACGGCAACTGCCCTACTTTGTGTTTTACAACAGGTCGTTTAAGGCTATGCCTATGCCTAAGCGGGTTTGGTTGTGACTGTAATCAATCTTGCTCTCGACATAGCCACTGTTGGCTTTTAGGTAGCCACGTAGTCTGCTACATAATGGAAAGTCATAACAATTTCTTAAATCTATGGTCAGTTTTGAAGTTCAACCGACTCATAGTGGCTCTGGATGAGCACGTTTTATATTGATTTACTGAATGACTTCATGATTCCCTATTTCTTGAAAAATTTTTAATCAAACACCCTATTTTTTATCTGTTGCTTTTATTTGTTCTTCGATACGTGCTGCCGCTGGTTCATCACCCAGGGCTTTTAGAACGGTCAACAAATGCGCCAGCATCAATTGATCTTCGACTTGATCTTTGATTGCCAATTCCAAGTAATGACGCGCCTTGTCTAAGTCGCCCAAGCGGTAATAAATCCAACCCATTGAGTCCAAAATGGCGACATTATCAGGTTTCAATTCGTGGGCTTTTTGTATCAATTCCAATGCTTCATCGAGTTTGATGTTACGGTCTGCCCAAGAATAACCCAGGGCATTCAAGGCATCATGGTGACGTTCATCAGCAGCAATGATGGCGCGCAAATCTTTTTCCATTTCGCTTAATTGGTCCTGCGATTCATACATCATGGCTCGACTGTAACGCAAATTTGAATTGTCAGGGAACGTGTCCAAAGCTTGACTCAAGGTTCTGATACCGACCTTGGGTTCCTCGAGTAATCGGTGGGCGTCTGCTTCAAACAGGTAGGCCAAAACAGCATGCTCTCTCACGCCATTTTGTGCCTGACGAAACATGATGATGGCTCGGTCGTAGTTCTCTTGCTCCATCAGAACCCGCCCCATGATGAGCTTAGCTTGACTGATCTTATCCCCGGCTTTGACGCCTGCTAATACGGTCAAACTGTATTCAGCATCTGACAACCAATAAGCCAGTTCGCCCATTTCAAGTTTTTGTTGGTCATCCATATTTTCAGGCATCCAAATGCTTTTCAATTGCTCAAATTGTTTTTTGGCCACCGATTCTTTGTCTTCACCCAGTGCCAAAATGATGCTCTTATAGAGTAATTGCGGGTTGTCTTTGTGCTGTTCCAGTAATTCACTGGCTTCTGCAGAACGCCCCATATGACCCAACAAGCTGGCATATTGTGAAATATAGGCTTCGTTATCGTTATCTTGGTTCATTAACCACAGGTAATCTTGTTCTGCCAATTGGTCATTTTTTAACATCAAATGCAGTCTAGCTCGCCAATAAACAAACTCTTCTTTTCTTTCAATATCAATAGACTTATCAATAATATTTAAAGCAGATTCTAATTTCTTGAATTGGGTATAAACTTTGCTGAATCCAAACAGTTGATAGGCATTTTTTTTGACTTTTTTGTGTTTCAGAGCCTGCTTCACCAACGGCAGGGCCAGATCTGGTGGCAGAGAAACCAAACCCATGCGTGTGTATTCCCAACGTGCCATGTCATCTCCAGCCAGCTGTATGGCCATGCCCAAGCTTTCAGCCGCTTCTCCAAAGCTTTTGCTGCGCAATTGCTCCACTGTGACTTGTTGCAAATCGGCCCAAGCATCATCTGTAGTAGCTGTTTGCTTTTTTCCTGTGTTTTGGCACGCCACCAAAGAAACGAAAATAAAAATGGCAGTTATGTGTTTGATCATGATTGACTCATTTGGGTTATCAACTCGGTTTGCGCTTCCTGCATCAGGGGATTGATCACTTGATCCAGGTCGCCATCGATGATTTCTCCGAGTTTATATAAAGTTAAATTGATTCTGTGGTCACTGATTCGACCTTGCGGATAATTATAAGTTCGAATTCTTTGTGAGCGATCGCCACTGCCTACCTGAATTTTTCTTGCTTCTGACTGTTCTGTTTTGATTTTGGCTTGTTCGGCATCAAGTATTCGGGCAGAAAGCAGAGACATGGCCTTGGCTTTATTTTTATGCTGAGAGCGTTCATCTTGGCACTCTACCACTGTATTGGTCGGGATGTGAGTGATTCGGACGGCAGAGTCTGTGGTGTTGACGTGCTGCCCACCTGCTCCAGATGAGCGAAAGGTATCAATCCGCAAGTCACTTGGGTTAATGTTCACTTCTTCCACACTGTTCACTTCAGGCAAGACTGCCACTGTACATGCTGAGGTATGTACCCTCCCCTGTGATTCAGTGTCAGGCACCCTTTGAACACGATGAGCGCCGGACTCAAACTTAAATCGAGAATAAGCGCCTGTGCCTTCAATCAAAGCAATGATTTCTTTGTATCCACCATGTTCACCCTCATTGACGCTGATGATACTGACACGCCAACGCTGCTTTTCTGCATAACGGGCATACATACGAAACAAATCACCTGCAAATATGGCTGCTTCATCACCACCGGTACCTGCCCTGACCTCTAAGTAAATGTTTTTGTCGTCATTGGGGTCTTTGGGAATCAACAAAATACGCAGTGCCTCTTCTAAATGAGTTATGGTCTCATTGGCACTGTTCATGGATTCCTTGGCCAATTCTTTAAACTCAGGATCATCCAACATTTCTTTGGCATCATCCAATTCAGCTTGAGCACTGAGGTATTGATTGAAATTCTCTACCAAGGGTTCTATTTGTGCATATTCTTTACTCAAATCCCTGAACTTATTTTGGTCTGCCATGATTTCAGGTTGTGATAATAACAAGGCAATTTCTTGGTATCGGTCTTGGGCTATTTCTAACTTTCTGTGGATTTCTGGCGTCATTTCTTTGGTGGTTTAAATGATAAGTCAAACACTTCTGCCATTAACTTGATGTGTTCTTCATTACCTGATTCTATCACTTTACGCAGTGCAGTGATGCTGTGGTGGCTGTGTTTCTTACTTAATTGATGGGCCAATGTTTCAATTTTTTGTTGCTGTGAAGGTGCTAAATCTTTAGGCAGGTGTTTTTTTAATAAGTGCTCTTTTTCTGCCTTCACCCGATTTTGTAGCTGTTTCAATAGGTCATGATGTCGCTGCCTGGTTTGCCATTGAGCAAACAGTTCTGCTTCAGCTTCAATGATGCGCATCGCACTTTCAACAGTGCTTTCACGTTTACTCAAGTTTTCAGTAATCACCTGTTGTAAGTCGTCCACAGCATACAAAAAGACATCATCCATGTGTTTAATTTCTGGATCGATGTCACGCGGAACTGACAAATCTATCATCACCATGGGCTTGTGCTTTCTGGCTTTAATGGCAGCCTCAGTTTGGGCCAAAGTGATCAAAGCTTGAGGTGATGCTGTAGCAGTAAATACCAAATCACTTTGTGGTAACAAAACGGGTAAATCAGCCAATGAGTGACTGGATTTTTGAAAAAATGAAGCCATTTTTTCCGCCTTGGCAGCGGTTCGGTTGGCAACAGTTATTTCATTGGCGCCGTGGTTGATTAAGTAACGCATGATCAACTCAGCGGTTTCTCCAGCACCGACAATCAACACACTTTGTTTAGATAAGTCTCCAAAAATCTGACGGCTTAATTGCACCGCACAATGAGCAACCGACACTGGGTTTTTACCAATTTCAGTGTCTGAGCGCACGGCTTTGGCCGTTTTTAATGCCATTTGATAAAGCTGGTGGAATTCACTGTTTTGCGCCACTGATTGGGCACTTTCAAAAGCACGTTTAACCTGGCCTTGAATTTGTGTTTCACCGAGCACCAAGGAATCAACACCAGCAGTCACTGCAAACAAATGGGCCGCACAATCTTCATTCAAATGGTGATAAAAAGCGGCTGAACTGGTATCAATGTACAAACTTTGTCTCACAGTTTGCTGCCAATCATCCAATGCATTTAAAGCCAAATAATATTCGGTACGGTTACAGGTACTGACGATGGCAGCTGCAGCTATGTTTTTATGCTGACACAAACGTTCAATGTGTATTTGATAATCGGATTCAGCCACAGTGAAACCTTCACGCTCAGCGGTGGAGGCTGTTTTGTGGTTGATACCGATGACACAAATGGGCATGGTGATAAATGGGGGTGGTAACCTTATCGGCTACAATTGAACGCCAAGCTTTTTAACCAAACTCACAATGCGGTCATGCAGTTCTTGCGGGCTGTCAGCCAGTAAAGTGGAATGTCCAATTTTTCGACCTTCCCTTGGTGCCTTGCCATACAAATGCCAATACAGCTGTTCTTCATTGATTGCAAGCACATGTTCTGGAAAAGCCCCTATCCAATTCAACATGGCTGCCATGGAGTCTTTCCTGATCATGCCAGTATCACCCAATGGCAGTGCCAAACCTGCACGCAAGTGATTTTCAAATTGAGAAGTTTGGGCCCCTTCAATGCTCCAGTGACCTGAATTGTGTACGCGTGGCGCCATTTCATTGACCATCACAGCATCTGCTGTTTGGAAAAATTCCACCACCAAAACACCGACATAATTCAATGATTCTGCCAATTTGATTGCGTGGTCACGAGTGGTGTCATCCAAATCACCATGCTTGGCTGGTACAATGGTGGTTGTTAATATGCCATTTTTGTGTTTGTTTTCACACAAAGGCCAAGTTTTGATTTCGCCATTTTGACTGCGCACCACCATCACAGAAACTTCACGCTCAAATGCTATGCGACGCTCTAAGATCAAAGGCACTTCAAAAATATCATCAGGCACCTGCGCCACTGAATCTGCGCCATTGATGCGGTATTGACCTTTACCGTCATACCCCATTTTGCGGGTTTTTAAGATGGCATCATAATCAAATTTCTTTGCCGCAAAGACCAATTCTGATCGGCTGTTGATGACTTCAAAATCAGTTGTTGGAATGCCGTGCGCCAAACAAAAGGTTTTTTCGTTGTAACGATCTTGCGCGATTTCCAAAACATCCGGACTTGGAAAAACTGGTTTTTTCTTTTCAACAAAGCGCAAAGCATCAACCGGTACATTTTCAAAATCCAGAGTGACAATATCGACTTTTTTGCAAAATTCTTCAAGTGCCAATTCATTGTGGTAATCGGCCACCATCAATTCACCCACGTGACCTGCACAAGCAGATTCTGAAGGGTCAAAGAAGACGAACTCGAAGCCCAGTGGGTAACCAGATAAAGCCATCATGCGGGCCAGTTGGCCACCACCTAAAATACCGATCGTTGGATTATTCATGACGCTGGATTGGGGTTGTCTAAAACAGTTTGGGTTTGTTGCGTTCTGAAATGTTGCAAAGCCTTTTCAATCGCCTCATCATGATTGGCCAAGATAGCAGCAGCAGACAAAGCCGCATTTTTTGCGCCAGCTTCTCCAATGCTCATAGTCAATACAGGTATCCCTGCTGGCATTTGGGCAATGGACAACAAAGAATCAACGCCATTCAACGTGCGTGACTGAATCGGCACACCGATCACAGGCAACATGGTTTTGGCTGCTACCATACCCGGTAAATGCGCTGCACCACCCGCTGCTGCAATGATCACTTCAATGCCACGTTCCTTCGCCGTATCCGCGTATTCAAACATCAAATCAGGCGTTCTGTGCGCTGAAACCACTTGCTTTTCAAATGGAACGGCCAATTGCCCAAGCAGTTCAGCACAATGAGACATGGTGGTCCAATCTGATTTGGACCCCATGATCAATCCCACTTTGATGGTATTCTCTTTACTCATATCAACAGTGTATCAAAATGATTGTGTGACTTGAATACAATAATTGAACAAGGCGGGTAATATCACCAACAAGCCCAATTGTGCCAATGCATTGATGCTCAACACAGTTTTAACGTCAATATTGGCAGAAATGGCTTGGTCAGTATCAGATTCATCAAAATACATTACTTTGATGATTCTCAAGTAATAGAACGCACCAATGACAGCAAATATCACAGCGATTACTGCCAACATGATGTAACCTTGATCAACAACAGCTTTCAACACATACAATTTCGAGAAGAAACCGATCAATGGAGGGAAGCCTGCCATAGAAGCCACCAACAACAACATCATAAAGGCATACCAGCCATTGCGTTGGTTCAAACCTTTGAAATCACTGATGTCATCGGCTTCATAGCCCTTGTTTGATAACAACACAATCATACCAAAACCACCCACTGCCATCACGGTATAAACGATGATGTAGAACATAGAAGCAGCATAACCGTCTTGTCCGCCAACCAAACCCAGTAACATAAAGCCAATATGGGAAATGGTGGAATAGGCAAACAGTCGTTTTAAATTTGTTTGTTGTAAAGCAAACAAGTTACCAATCACGATGGACATGATGGCTAAGGTTGCTAACATCGATTGCCAATGCACCATCAACACATCCAAACCTTGCCCCAATAAGCGCATCGCCAAGGCAAAAGCTGCAATCTTAGGCGCCGAAGCAATAAACAAAGTGGTAGCCGTTGGCGCACCTTCGTAGACATCTGGTACCCACATATGGAAAGGTGCAGCACCCAGCTTAAATGCGATGCCCACGATCACGAATATCAAGCCCAAAGTGACAAACAAATCATTGTCTTGACCTGCAATGGCTTGTGAAATTTGATCCAACTGTAATGTACCTACCGCGCCGTAAACCAAAGACATCCCGTAGAGCAACATCCCAGATGCCAAGGCACCCAAGATAAAATATTTCATCGCGGCTTCATTGCTTTTAACGTCATTGCGATGATAGGCAACCAATGCATAGGAACTCAATGCCAAAAGCTCCAGACCCAAATACAATGCAATCAAGTTATAGCCAGAAATCATCACCATGATGCCCAGTGTGGCAAACAACAACAACGAAAAGTACTCGCCTTTTAATGTTTCATGTTGACGCAGGTATTGTTTGGCATAGAAAAACACTGGAATCATCAACAGGTAAACCGTTAATTTCAACACGTCGCCAAAACCATCACGAATGAAAGTGCCATTAAAAATTAAGCGGCTGCTCATTTCAGCACCACCTGTGTGGTCTTTGACCGTCAAAACTGCAGCGAATATCACTGTCAGAACGGACAAAAAGACCAAAAATCCACCTTTTGACTTTTCAGTAAACAAACCTGCAATCAATACAACGCAAGCCATTGTGAGCATTAAAATTTCCGGTAAAGCCGGAACCAATTCAGACCAAGAAAACATCTTATATCACCTTACTTACTGAAATATGTTCAATCACTTGTTGGACCGATGCACGCATCACCTCTATCAAAGGCTCTGGCCAAACACCCAACAACAACACCATCAAGACCAACACGGCCAAGATGAAAAATTCACGTGAATTCACGTCGGTTAAATTGGCCACTGCATCATTACTGATTGAACCAAACACCACGCGTTTCACCATCCACAAAGAATAAGCCGCACCCACAATCAGTGTCACAGCAGCCAAGAACGCTATCCAGAAATTGGCTTGGAAGCTGGCCAAAATCACCATGAATTCGCCGACAAATCCTGACGTACCAGGCAAACCTGAATTGGCCATAGCAAAAAAGACAAAGAAGGCACCAAACCAAGGCATGGTATTAACCACCCCGCCATAGTCTCTGATCATGCGAGAATGTAAACGGTCATACAACACACCGACACACAAGAACATAGCGGCTGATATGAAACCATGAGAAATCATTTGTACCATGGCACCTTCAACAGCCAACTGGCTGTTACCGCCCGATTGCACCAACCAGAAGACCAAGAACAAACCCAATGTCACAAAGCCCATGTGAGAAATCGATGAATAAGCAATCAATTTCTTCATGTCTCTTTGTACCATAGCAACCAAACCTATATAAACCACAGCAATCAACGACAAAGTTACCAATAACCAAGTGTATTCACTGCTGGCATCTGGAGTGATCGGCATGGAAAAACGCAAAAAGCCATAACCACCAATTTTTAACATGATGGCTGCCAACACCACAGAACCACCAGTAGGCGCTTCCACGTGGGCATCGGGTAACCAAGTATGCACTGGAAACATGGGTATTTTCACAGCAAAGGCCGCCAAGAACGCAAAGAACAGCCAAGTTTGCTCTGTCATACTCAAAGGCAAATGAGCCAAATCAGTTAAGTTCCAGCTGCCTGATTTCATGTACATATAAATCAGGCCAATCAACATAAAGACAGAACCCAAGAATGTGTACAAGAAAAACTTGATGGTCGCATAAACTCGGTTAGGGCCACCCCAAATACCGATGATGACGAACATTGGAATCAGCATGGCTTCAAAGAAGATGTAAAACATCATCGCATCTTGGGCCGTGAACACACCAATCATCATGCCTTCAAGTACCAAGAAAGCTGCCATGTACTGATGCACATTCTTTTGAATCACCTGCCAGGCTGATAACACTATCAATACTGTGATGAAAGTGGTCAAAACCACCAATGGCAAGGCTATTCCGTCAATGGCCAAATGGTAATTGATGTTCAAAGCATCAATCCATTCGGT
>JAUIHY010000089.1 GCA_030432115.1 Gammaproteobacteria bacterium
CCATTGCCACGGGTATTTCTGGCTCTGGTCCCACCGTTTTTGCGGTTTGTTCAGACAATGACTCAGCTGAGAATATTGCTCAATATGCCCAAAAGCGGGTGCTCAATGACCAAGGGTTTGCTGTGGTTTGTGAAATCGATGAACTGGGGGCGCACCTGATAGACAATGACGATGAAATGGAGAATTTGAGACCCTAAGGCCGTCAAGAGCCATTGAGTGAAACTGGCATCATCAGCAGAACCTTACACCGACGTCTAAATTGAGACAGACCACGGGCCTTTAAATCAAAGGCCGTATGACCTATGGGACAGGCAAAAATCACAACTTTCTGCTACAATCTTTTTTCCATTTCGTTAGAGGAAAACAATGAGTCAAAAAATACCATTCACAAAAATCATCCCCGTCATTATTTTGTTTGTGCTGTTTGCCATAGGGTCCCGATTCTGGGTTTCTGTTCCAGCCGGTCATGTGGCCGTGGGCACCTTATTTGGCGCAGTTCAACCAGACGCATATAATGAGGGTCTCAATATTCCAGTTAATCCATTATTGAAGTTTCATAAATTTGATGTCAGACAAAAAACGCACAAAGAAACAGCCCAAGTCCCATCGCAAGATCAACTTCAAACCAAAATGGATGTGTCAGTACAGTACCGCTTAAATGGCGCCATGGCATCCAATATATTAAAAGAAACGGGTTCCATCGACAACATGATTGAAGTTCAACTCAAACCTAAACTGCGGTCTTTATTGCGTGAACAAGGAAAAACCATCAAACGCGCAGAAGATTTCTTTTTAGAAGAAACTCAAGAAAAATTAGAAATAGGTTTGACCGATGCTTTGTCTGAATATTTGGAACCCAAAGGCATACTGGTGTCAGCTGTATTAATACGTGACATTTCTCTACCTCAATTCATCACCAAGGCCATTGAAGCGAAAAAAGAACGTGAGCAAGAAGTTGAGAAACAAAAAGCGGAATTAGAGCGTTATAAAACTGAACAACAACAATTGATCGCGGCCGCTGAAGCCGAACGCAAAGCGGCAGAAGAAGAAGCACAAAAAAGACGTGTTTTGGCCGACGCTCAAGCCTATGAAATTGAAAAAATCAACACCGCCATTGGCAACAACCCCAATTATGTGAAATTACAATCTTTAGAGGCACTGAAAGCCATTTCAAAAGACCCAGCTTCAAAGATATATTTCATTGATGGTGATTCACCACAACCTTTGCCTTTGATGCACCTGTCTGATAAACAATAATCATATCAAAGTCTATCGTCAATCATCGGTGGCTCACGCTCCATGTGAGCCACCGACACCACAATCAAATTTGCCATGAAAACATTTCCATTTCGTCCGTTGGCCGACGCTTATTTACCCCACACATTATTGATCACCAGGTTATGGACCGTGGTGTTTGCCGTCCCTGCATTTGTGCTCAGTTTTTTTGCTGCCGACTTGCCTTGGTACCATGCCACCATCATTGCCCTCAGTGCTTGGTTGTTGATGGCGGTTCTGATTGGCAGTTACAACAAAGCTTGGTTCAAGCGATACAGTTTTTCACTTACCACTGAAGGACTTTTGATCAACCGCGGTGTGTTTTGGCGACAAATGATTTGTTTACCACGCAATCGCGTGCAACACATCGACATCACCACCGGTCCTTTAGAACGCAAGCGCGGCTTGTCCCAATTGATTGTTCACACAGCAGGCACAAGAGATGCCTCAGTCACCTTGCACGGATTGACGGCAGAAGACGCGGCCGACTTGCGTCATGAACTGATCATCACCAATCAGGGCGACAGTGTATGAGCGAAACATTTGAGCCACAAACCGAAGCCAAAAGGTTGCACCCCTCATCACCGCTGTTTATATTTATTGAAGCCGTCAAAAAATTGATCGTGCCATTGGTTGGCAGCTATTTTTTGGGTGGTTCTCATTACAGTGGTGAATGGATTTTTTACGCCATTGCCATCTTGGCCTCAGTCGGCACCATCATTCAATATTGGTTTTATCATTATTGGCTTGAGGAAGACCGCATTGTGGTCAAAAGCGGCATCTTATTTAAATCCTTGCGTCAAGTGCCCTATGAACGCATCCAAAACGTCAACATAGAAAAAAACCCGCTTCACAAGTTATTCAAAGTGGCCACTTTGCAAATAGAATCGGCCTCTGGTAGCAAACCAGAAGCCATCATTCGCGTCATCAATGGCCAGCAAGTGGCTGAAATACAAAATGCCATCAAACATGCTGGTGGGCAGCTGAATACCACCGCATCAACCAGCAACGAAAACGAGCCAGCTAAAGACATTGTGAACCCACAAGAGGGCAAGCCTTTGTTACATATGTCTGTTGGCGATGTCACCCGTTATGGTTGCATCCATTGGCAAGCTTTGGTGCCCTTAGCCGCCATTTTCGGTCTGGCCATGCAAAGTGAAAAACTGCAACACCAGTTTGCCAACTTTTTACTTGGCCTGGTGATGCAAGTAAAAAACCTGACCCTGATAGAAAGCAAAGTGATCAACTACATGATCTTTGCTTTGATGGCCATGGTGGCTGTTTGGTTGGTATCCATGTTGATGGCACATTTAAAATTTCATGGCTTTAAATTAGAAGAGCACAATAAAAAATTGCATGCCGAAATGGGGTTGTTAACACGAATCACAGCCAACATTCCCATCAAAAGAATTCAACTGCTACGGATCAGGTCATCTGTACTACACCGCTTGGTGAACAGGCACAGCATCAGCATGGAAACCGCTGGTGGTGTGACTGCCCAAACCGGCATCGTCATGCGTTGGATTGCACCCATGATTGAACCCAAACACGTCAGTCCTTTGGTGCAAACCATCGAACCCAACATCGACCTGTCACAGCTCAAATGGCAAGCCTTGTCAGACAAAGCTTGGTGGCGTTTGTTTAAAAAACTGAGTGCCCTGATAATACCCATCATCGCCATCCTCAGCGTCACCCTATCCAAAACTTTTGGCTTGGCATTATTGGCTTTTCCCATTTGGCTGGCATATGCAAAAGCATGGGCCAAAAATGCCCAATTTGCACACAATCAACACCTGATTGCTTACCGCAGCGGTGTCTTTTTCCACACCATCAGCGTGGTGAAAATCAATAAAATTCAAACCATTCACTTGGTTGAATCCCCCTTTGACCGGCGCAACCACCATGGACAGCTCTGGGTAGATACAGCAGGCTCACATATTGCATTACACCACATCAGCATCCCATATTTAGAAAAACCTGAATTGATACAGCTACACCAAAAACTGAATCAACAAGTCAGTGACACACGTTTTGTTTGGTAAGGCTTGTGTTTATGTTATTTAGATGATAGTCTAAATAGTAATTTCCACAGGAATCCATCATGAAATCACTGCTTTTGTTTTTCTTAACGCTCAGCGCTTCAACCCATGCATGGCAGCAAAGCGATGTCAGTATCGTCGCCAATGGACACACCATCCATGGCAGTTTGGCACAGCCCAAAAACAGTAACACGGTGATTTTATTGATCGCCGGCTCAGGGCCCACAGACCGAGATGGCAACCAAGCGCAGATGAAGTCCAACGCCTACTTGATGTTGGCACAAGCCTTGTACCAAGCTGGGTATGCCACTTTGCGCTATGACAAACGAGGCATCGGTGCCAGTGCCGAGCCTAAGGTTGATATGAACACATTGCGTTTCGATGACTATGTTAAAGATGCGGCTTTGTGGGTGGATGAACTGTCCCAACAATTTGACCAGGTGGTGCTGATGGGTCACAGCATTGGGGGTTTGATGGCCATCCAGGTGGCACAACAAAAGCCGGTTAAATCTGTGATCACCTTGGCTGGCATGGCCAGTTCTGGTTACGACACTTTGTACAGACAGCTCAGCGCCCAGCCAGAATTTGTTACAGCAGCCGCTTTGCCATTATTAGAACGCCTGTCTGAAGGTGAGGACATTCCAGAGGCTGATGTTCCACCGTATTTAATGAGCATTTTCCATCCCAGCTTACAGGGGTATTTGCGGTCCTTTTTACACATCAAACCGCACCAAGAATTAGCAAAAGTCAAAAAGCCTGTATTGGTAGTTATTGGCAGTACCGACATTCAGATTACTGTAGAAGAAACTGAAAAAATGACCAAAGACCAAAACAACACCCAATTGCTAAAAATACCTGAGATGAACCATGTACTCAAAGTGGCGCCAGCCGAACGCATGGCCAATTTGGCCACTTACCAAAACAGCGAGCTACCACTGCACAAAGATTTGATGCCACAAATTCTGGCATTTCTGGCTAAATAACAATTCCTTGTGGATTTTTCAAACGCATGACTTAAAATGGTGCTTATTCATTAAATAAGCACCTTGACATGCAATTCGACTCAAAAGAGCGCCAAATTCGCAGCTTTGTACTCAGAAAAGGAAAAATGACCACCGGTCAGCGCAAAGCAGTTGAAGAATTACTTCCCAAATATGCCATAGACCCAGTCCCTGATACATTGGATTTTTCAAGTCTGTTCGGCAACGACAACCCCGTGTGGCTAGACATTGGTTTTGGAAACGGTGAATCCATCATTCATGCTGCACAACAACACCCTGATGTTAACTTCCTTGGTATAGAGGTACATTTACCCGGCGTGGGTCACTTGTTAATTGAATGTGAAAAATTGGGCTTAGACAACGTCAGAATCATCCGAAATGATGCCGTTGATATGATGAACAAGCACATGAGCGACGGTTGCTTGGATGCTGTGCATGTGTATTTTCCTGACCCTTGGCACAAAAAACGCCACCACAAAAGGCGCATCATCAACCCGGACTTTTTGGCATTAACAGCGAGCAAATTAAAACAAGGTGGGCGATTACATTATGCCTCAGACTGGGAGCCTTATGCCATTGAGGTCAAGGAATTGATTAACCAGACGCCCGCATTCAAAAACAGCCAGGCCGATGGTGATTTTGTTGATCGACCTGAATGGCGACCGGTGACCAAATTTGAGCGACGAGGACAAAAACTTGACCACGGTTCTTATGATTTGATCGTGCACAAAATTTAGCATGGAAACACTCGGCATCACCAACGACATGTTGATGGTATTGGCCATTTTGGCCTACACCGTCATGATGTTTGTGACAGAAGTGATCCGAATCGATGTGGCTGCCATCTTTATTTTGGTGCTGCTGGGCTTGACCGGATTGGTTCCTGACAGTCAACTGTTCAATGGGTTTGCATCCAATGCCGTGGTGTCCATCATCGCCGTGATGATCCTTGGCGCAGGTTTAGACCGAACGGGTGTGATGAATGCCGTGGCAAAAGGCATCATGAAAGTGGGGGGTAATACGGAAAAAACTGTGATTCCCGTGGTTTCAATGACTGTGGGCGGCATATCCGGTTTTATGCAAAATGTCGGTGCCACCGCCTTGTTTTTACCTGTGATGAGTAAAATTTCTTCCAGCGCCAATTTACCCATGTCCCGCCTGTTGATGCCCATGGGCTTTTGTGCCATCCTCGGCGGTACCGTGACCATGGTCGGTTCCTCACCTTTGATTTTACTCAATGACCTATTGGAAACATCGAATCAATCCTTACCTCCTGGTGTCGACACCATGGCCAAATTTGATTTATTTTCTACTACGCCCATAGGGCTGGCTTTGCTGGTGGTTGGGGTGGTTTACTTTTTGCTGCTTGGTCGTTTCCTGCTTCCAGCAGCCAAGCCTTCTGGCCATGCGCATAATTTCCGTTCAGATGACTATTTCAGAGACAATTACGGCATCGACAAAAACATCACTGAAATGATTGTCAACAAAGACAGTCCTTTGGTCGGTAAGATGATTGAAGAACTTGAGTTTGACCACAAAATTCCAAACATTGTTGCCCTGTTCACAGAAGGTGACTCAATGATTTCACCACCACGCAAAAAATTCATCTGGAATGGCGCCACTCTGGCGGTGATGTGTTCTAAGGAAGAAGCTGAAGCTTTTGCAGAACAGTTTAATTGCAGCATCCAACCCAAGTTGAAACAATTCAAGTTGGATTTCAACCCCACCATTTCGGGCACATCCGAAGCAGTGATTGTACCGGGGTCTCGTTATTTAGGACTGACTTTGGCCAGTTTTCATTTTCGCAAAGAATACGCCATTACCATCTTGGCCATCTCGCGCGGCAACAAAATTTACAAAGGCCAAGCCATGTACGAGCTGGAGTTACAATTGGGCGACACCTTCATCATCCATGGCCGTTGGACCGATCATGTGGGCTTGGGCCAATCACGCAATGTGGCGGTGGTCAGTGATGTGCCCAATGAACCGCAAAGACCGCATAAAATTCCTTTTGCCTTGTTCTTTTTTGCTTTGAGTTTGACCTTGGTGATTTTCACTGACCTGAAATTGTCTCTGTCCTTGCTCACCGGCGCCATTGGCATGATTATTTTTGGTGTGATCAACATTGATGAAGCCTACCGCGCTGTGAGCTGGAAAACTGTATTTTTATTGGCCTGCTTGATCCCCTTGGGATTTGCCATGGAAAGTACTGGTACCGCAGGTTGGATAGCCCAAAACACCATCACTGCTTTGGGCGAAGTGCCTCAATGGGTGTATCAATTAACGATCGCTTGTTTGGCCACAGTTTTTTCTTTGGTGATGTCCAATGTTGGCGCCACAGTCTTGCTGGTCCCCCTGGCCATCAATATAGCCATTGAAACCGGTGGCAACCCAGCACTCTATGCCTTACTGGTTGCCTTATCAACATCCAATGCCTTTATCCTACCGACACACCAAGTCTCGGCCTTGATCATGGGACCCGGTGGTTATGGTGTAAAAGATTTTCTCAAGGTGGGCAGCCTGATGACTCTGCTGTTTTTAGCAGTGGTCATGCTGATGTTGAATTGGTACTTCTGAGTCTTTAAATAAAACTGCGCGCAGTGCCACCGCCGATTTTACTTTTTCCTGAAACAATGCATGCAGACAACTGTGCCGCTTGGCATTGTTTTCATTGACCGTAACACACTCAGAAATCATTGCCAATATATGGTCAATTTCCATCATCAATCGACTGAGTTGGTCCACTTGATCTGCCTCCGTATTCATGCCACCAGTATAAACAATGCGAATTTGCTTCACCGCCCATATTCTGGACATCACTTGTAGGAAAATATCGACAATGCATCAACCTCATAGACAATGCCCATAATTCTAAAAATACATTAATCCAAACGTAAAGAGTTGTTTTTTTGTGGAGACAACCTGAATTATCAATTTCTTCCAATGGCTTTGAAGCCAATGTCACTCGTTAAACCAACATTTCAGACAAACGGGAGGCGCAACGCTTGAACTCAAAAGCCAGTTTTTCACCTTGATAGATCATTTTGTAATGGGCATCTGCTTGAGCGATGATTTTGATGTTGTTTTCATACATCACATCAATCAATGTTATGAACCGGCGTGATTGGTCGTTCTGATAAACATCAAGCTTGGGTATGCCTTCCAGATACAAGCTGTCAATTCTTTCAGCGATGGCGATGTAATCGCTGGCACTTCGTGCGTCTTTACACAGTGCATCAAAATGACACCATAATTTGTTTCCTGCTGATTTGATCACAGGTAGGTCACGGTCATTGATGGTCCAAGCTTGATTATTAACATGAGCGGCTTCACAGTGATGAATAAAATGATCTTGAAGCCGATGTAAAGAACTGTCATTGTTTGGGTAGTACCAATGCTCATGAACACCATCGGCTTGAATGCGGTAGTCTTGCTCACCATCAAGGTGCAAAACCTGCATGTTGTGATTGATCCAGTCTATGGCAGGTAGGAATTTGGCACGTTGCAAACCATCATGGTACAAATCATCTGGCTTGACATTCGAGGTTGTCACCAAGGCCATGCCGTGTTTTGAAAACGCCTCAAGCAAGGCCGCCAACAACATGGCATCGGCAATGTCATTGACGAGAAATTCATCCAAACACAATACTTGAACCTGTTCGGACAGTTGTTTACAAATTTTATCTATGGGGTCTTTTTTGTCTGAAAACTGTCCCAGCTGCTGGTGTAACCACAACATAAACTCGTGATAATGCTGACGTTGCTTACCCACTTTCCTTGGCAAAGTATCATAAAACAAGTCCATTAAATGTGTTTTGCCACGACCCACCGAACCATAGATGTAAATCCCTTTGGGGGCTTTCTTGTCTTGCCAAAACCACAGTTTCGCAGGCTTAGATAAATCTTCAAACAAGCGTTGAAAAGCAGCCACCACTTTTGCTTGTAAGGCATCATGCCAAATCAAGCCTTGGTCTAATTCCCTTTGGTATTTGGCTTTCGGTCCCATCAACTGTCTGGGTATAGCTGCCTTAAAATACCATTTTTGATGGCCCCTTTGAGGTCCAGCAAACGGCGATGAAAGAAATGCCCTGCTTTCATGGTCACCAATTGTGGTTTGGGTTTTTGTTGCTCCACATAGTCATAAACGGCACGTGGACTCACCACATCATCTTCATCACCCATGATCACCAACCACGGACACTCAGGTGGTGCCAATTCAGTGAAATCATAGCGCTCAACAGGAGGTGCCACCGTCAGCATTTGCTCTGGTTTAATGTCATGTACCATGCGCAATGCCACATAAGAGCCAAATGAAAAACCCGCCAACCACACTTTGGCATCAGGCAGTTGCTCTTTGGCCCAATCATAAACAGCCATCAAATCATCAGACTCACCCACGCCATCATCAAACACCCCGTCAGATGAACCCACACCACGGAAATTAAAGCGCACGGTGTGAACGCCCATGTCACGGTAGGCTTTCTCAATCATGTGTACCACTTTGTTGTGCATTGTGCCACCATACAATGGGTGTGGATGACATATCAAACCCACTATGCCTTTGTCCACGGCTTCCGCATCAGGTGGTGCCGCAATGATTTCAAGGTGACCGGCTGGCCCCTGAATGGTCATTTTTGTTGATTCTTGAGGAAATTTCGACATCACAGGTCTTCCAAATTAAAAAGCGGCATTATATCATTTCCATGCATGAAATCTGGTGCTTCAAAAAATCGACAAGCCAGTCTCAGTGGTAAATGCTTCCAAAAACTTTAACCCTCTTTGTGAATTGCCTTTCACATTAAGACCAGG
>JAUIHY010000090.1 GCA_030432115.1 Gammaproteobacteria bacterium
AACAGCAACATCAAACAAATTTTTCCTCGCCTGTTCGGCGGTGGCCATGCATATTTAGAATTGACCGGGAACGACCTGCTCACCACCGGTGTGTCCATCATGGCCAGGCCGCCAGGCAAACGCGTGTCCAGCATTCAACTACTTTCTGGTGGTGAAAAAGCCCTGACTGCCGTGTCGTTGGTTTTCGCTATTTTCAATTTAAACCCCGCCCCATTCTGTATGTTGGACGAGGTGGATGCACCTCTGGATGATGCCAATGTCAGTCGCTTTTCTGCCATGGTGGCTGAAATGTCTGAAAAAGTGCAGTTCCTGTTTGTTACACATAACAAAGTTACCATGGAAATTGCCAATCAGCTGATGGGCGTGACCATGCGTGAAGCCGGTGTATCTCGTTTGGTCAGCGTGGACTTGGCGGAAGCCGAAGAAATGGCCAAACAATGATGTTCGGCTTGGCACAATAAAGCGCCACCATGTTGCGCTGTACCATTTGTGCCACTGAATCCCAAAGCACTTTGTGCTTGGCTTGCCGCAGCCTGTTGTCTAAACCCCAAAATGGCTGCCCTACCTGTGGCAAACCATTGCCTCATGATGACACCACCCTGTGTGGCGAATGTTTGGCTTCTGCTCCTGATTTTGATGCGGTTATTTATGCCAGCCTCTACCAATACCCTATAGATCACTGGGTCCACCAGTTAAAATTTGGCGCTCATTTGGCCGCCGCACAAGTCATGGCAGAAGCACTGCTGCCTTTGCTCGAATCCATACCACATCAAGTGCCCCTGTTGGCCATGCCATTACATCCAAGCAGGTTACGCCAACGCGGTTATAACCAAGCCCATGAAATCGCCCGCACCATTGCCCAAAAGCAAAACAGAGCCTTGCTGCTTGATACACTGGTGCGCAACAAAGCAACCCAAATGCAAGCAGCGCTTAGAGAAAAGCAACGTGCAGCCAATGTTCGGGGCGCTTTTTCTTGCCCAACAAATATCCCACACAGGCATGTCCTGTTAGTTGATGATGTAATGACCACAGGACAAACCCTGCGGGCTGCAGCCAAAAGCCTTAAAAAAGCAGGGGTTCAACAAGTCACCGCAGTCGTTTTTGCTCGGTCTAAGGGCTGAATTCAACATCAAAAAAAAGGGCGATTCATACGCCCTTTTATTATTGACCTAAACCAATGAGTCATTAAATTAAATACCTTTATGGCAGGTTGATTTCGTCATCGAAACCATCTTTGAAGATCAAATCGGAGTATGCCACAGAATTCGCTTCTACTGAACCAATGTCACACAGCGTGGTGCCATCATTGTCTCCATCCCAAGGGCGAACAAAATTCCGCTGATCTCGGGTGTTTTCTTCACAACTGGAACCTCCTGCGTCTATGGCCACACTACCAACCACTGGTAAATGACTAAATGTCATACCACCGTTGTCAGCCAAAGTGGTTTCTATCACTGTATTGGTCGCACCTGCTGGCACTATGTCACTGATATCCAAGGTGAAACCATCTGAGCCAGAATCAGCATTTTCACCAATCACATTGTGGCTGGTTGTGAATGTATCTTGATTAGCGACCAACATTTCCTTGTAACTTGAACCCCCGCCACCTTGAGGCTTCGGCCCCATGCTCAAAATTGAACTGTTTCCGGATTCGGGTGTGGGGACTGGAGGTATGATGGCATTGCCTGATATGATGTTGTGAGTAAATCTGAGATTTATCGCATTCTCAATCATAGCCCCGCCTGTAGAATAACCAGAGTTATTTGTAACGGTGTTATGTGCGACTATCCCTGTATTCTGGGCCATGACAATACCACCCACATCACCTCCAGTGTTGCCGCTGATGGTGTTGTTACTGATGACAATGTTTGAACCACCACTCACCGTTATGGCAGCCGTTTGAGTGCCTGAGTTGTTGGCCACCAAACTGTTTCTCAGCTCAAAATTTTCGCTCAGCAAAGAGACAACAGCAGGAGACAGGTGAGCATAATTCGCATTACCAGTGTTATTAGAAACTGTTGTGCTTTCTATGCTGCTATTGTGATTCATTATCGACAACACACCGATGGCCGCATTGCCAGTGATGGTTGAATTGAACACTTGAATTTCGCTACCATACCAAGAAGCCACAGCAGCCAAACCGCCAGTGGCTCCTGTGACTGTGGCATCATTCAGAATCATCCCGTTGCTGCCAGTCACAGCCAACATGTTGAAATCCTCAAGCGATGACACATCACGTTCTATTGTTGAATCATTGGCATTGATTACCACTCCACTCCTCATCACAGGCAGACCGGAATACAAGGAAATACCATCGAGTGAATACATATCCACAACGGTAGTGCCTGTATGGGTGCTGCCCTGCGGCAGTTCAATGATGTCATGACCATTACCGGGCTGACAACCACCCACACTACCATCCCCATTGGCAGACAATATTGCGTTATGTAAAGTGCAAGCACCCGATACAATGATCGGTATGGAGTGTTCAAACGCCCCTGCATCACAGACGAAACTGCCGTTACCGTCACCATCAATACCACGGCCTTTGCCTTCTTGATCCAAGAAAATACCTTGAAAACAAGACTTGAGTAATCCATCAATGGCTGCACTACCGTGCTTCAATGGGTGAATGAAAGCCCCATTTGACAGGTTCAATGGGTATAAATTGTCTTCAGCGGCGTTACTGAACACCGCGTCACTGGCTCCCAAGGTTAACCCCAAAGTACCTGATTCACCATTTTCCCCAAAAAAGTTATTGCCATCTAATGTGATGGCTGAGGCATCAGGTGCAAATGCATTCCTATAGCCAACTTCATAAAAACTTTTGTTGCCACTGAGTATGCTGCCTTCAATGGTTACTGAGTGGCCTGGAGAGAAATACACACCACCCACTATACCTTTGTTATCAGCAATCGTCATGTGACTGAGTGTGGTACTCGCGGTGGGCCCGCCTCTGAATTTATTTGTTTTTTTAAAGCCTTGCATCCTGGGCGTAGGCGGTAATTGTTCTCCTGCAGCAATGGCTCCCACAATATTCCCATTGCCACTGATGGTACTGTTGATCAATGTGGATTCAGATTCACTCAGCAAGATGGTGGTAGGAGGTAATGAAGCCCCGCCTTTGTTTTGAACCCTTTTTTTGAAGCTGGATTTTCCAAAAAGCGGGGGAAGGTTTGACTGCTTGTTGTTAACAATCCCACTGCTGTTGATTGTCACATAAGACCCTAAGGCAAACAATGCCGTAGGCCAATCATAAGAATCCGTGGTGTTACTGGCTAAAGTTGATTGATTGATTGAAGTAGTTGCATAGACAGAAACGACGGCTCCTTTGTTGTTTTGCAAAACTGAGTTATTGACTTCTAATGTGCCAGCATAATTCAAAACCGCACTGCCTACCCCAACTCCGTCATCTCCTCCTGATACTGTGACGTTGTTGAGTATCAACGTGCCACCCGAATCAATTTCAAAAACGCGAAAAGGGTCTGGTGCAGGATTGGCAATTATCATTTGCCCTTCACCTTCAATGGTGATGTGACTATTGATGATGGGTGTGCCAACATAAGTGCCACTATAAGCAGATGACATCACATGTTGATTGTTTAAGCCGTGAATGGGGGGTTGCCCACCCGTCGAATTTGGGTTGACCAGCCGGATGATGTCATTGCCACTACCGGCAGCACAGCCGTTCACAGCGGCATCTGTGTTGGCCGATTCAATGGCATCAACGAGATTACAACCACTGCCATCTACGTTAATGGTGGCAGCTGATGCCACACCACTCATCGCTAGCATCAAGCCAGTAAATATTTTAGATCTATTTTTGATCTGGTGTTTTTCTTTCATTATTATCCCCTGAAATTTGCAAATTCGAAAATCATCAGTCAAAAGTAAAACTTGAGTGAGTGTGTAATTTTTATTGTTGTCAAACTTGGTGATTTACCGAACAATGATTATAACAAAGACCACATAGAGCTAAAGAAAGTTTTTAAGTTTTCTTTCTGTTGCGGGTCATTTTTTTGATCTGAGAATTGCCAGTATGAAATTAACTGACCCATCACATTGTGAGCACTGAACTAGCACAACATCATTGGTACTCAATTCCACCTGCTATTTGTACTTTTCAAGCACACATTCAACAAGATCATGTGAAAGGATTTACCGCAGGTTATAAAAGACTGATAAATTGACAAACACTTGGCTAAGTTCTCACTGTCTTTGTTACAATAATTAACAATTCAAAAAGGACTGGGTCATGTTATCTAAGAAAACAATCACTGCCATACTACTGCTGTGGACATTCGCAACATCAGCGCAAGAAATTTACGGTGTCTTTGGATTGCCCAATCCAAACATCGGTCACAGGCAGGTAGGGACAATAAACCAATCCACAGGCGACATCACCCTTTTAGGCAACAACACTTCAGTCGAAACTGGCACCTTATCCATGACCACTGGAGCCACCGCTTTAAATGTTGGCGCCAACCTGTCTTATTTTATTGCCCGCAATGCCAGTAATGAAGACCGCATTTATACGGTGGATTTAACCAACGGTACAACGACAGCCAATCCATTGCTAACTGCTGGCTACACCACCAGTAACAATTGGGGTGTTTGGTATGATGAGCCCAATGCGGTTTTATATGGATTATTTGACCGTGGAACCAATATAGAAATCGCGACCATCAACCCTTCAACAGGCGCAGTTACACCACACCATGCCACATTAGCAACCACAGGTATGGCTCTGGGCAGTGGCTTGATGACTGGTGACGCTATCAATAACCGAATTTTTGTCATTATCGAGGCCAGCCTTTATGTTGTCGATACTCAAAATACAGACACCCATTATGCTTTGTTGTTTGAAGATTTTTGGGAAGAATACACTCCCAGCACCCTATTCGGTCTTGAATGGGATAAAAGCACCGAAGCACTTTACCTGCTTTATACCCCAGGTGGCGGCGCCCGAAAAATCATAGGGCTCAATGAAATTGAAGATGGTGGAGAGCCACAACAAACAATAGACATAGAGCTTGAATTTGGTGACCCCATCACCACGGCTTCAGGCCTCACTACCATGGACAGTCAGTCTGGGCAATTTCTTTTTATTGGCCGCCCAAGCGGTGGCACATGGAGCCTTGTTTCAGCAGATACCAGCAATGAAAGCTACACCATTACCAACATTGAAGATGCAGCCACTGTGCAAACCAATGGCTACCAAGGCATAGAAGTTTTACCAGGACCTGAACTCAGCCTGACTAAATCTGACGGCAGCATAACAGCAATGCCAGGCGGTAACATCTCTTACACTTTAGACTACAGCAATGCTCCTGGAACAGGCGCCACTTCTGGTTTAACCTTATCAGAAACGGTACCTATCAATACCGTTTTCTTACCCGGCAGCAGTACAGCTGGATGGAGTTGTTTACCAAACAATGAGGAAGGGGCCAGTTGCACACTGACACCTGCCGAACTTGGTCCAGGTGGTAATGCACAAGCCACATTTGTTGTTCAAGTGAGTGATTATGTGTCTGCAGGCACCACAACCATAGACAACCTTGCCAGTATAACAGCCAATAATACGTCAGATACTATACAAAGCAGTACCATGACAGCCGTGACATCATCGGCTGTGCTGTCTTTAACAAAAACTGATAATGATGTAGTCAGTCAGCCAGGTGACAGCATTACATATCAACTATCACTCAGTAACGCAGGCAATCAAGTAGCTGCCGCTACTGTTCTCAAAGAATTTGTCCCTGAGCACACCACATTCAATGCAGCTTCAAGTCATGGTTCTTGGGTTTGTGTTGATGTGGTTGCCGACTCGGCTTGCTCGCTTGATGTGGGTGATTTAGCTGGTACGGTTTTCAATGCAGATTTTGTCGTAGATGTGATTCCTTCTGTTCCAGCAGGAACCACCCAAACCACCAATGCAGCTTCAGCAGTCGCCAACAATGCATCAGAAGTGTTCGCCAACGACAACACAACCATACTTTCAGCACCGATTTTATCAATCAATAAAACCGACCATGGCCTTTCTGTTGTACCAGGACAGTCTATTGTATACACCATAGATTATGCGAATATCGGTGATCAAGATGCAGCTTCAGTCGCCATCAACGAAACGGTGTTGTCACAAACCATGTTCGACCCTAGTAACAGCACGCCAGGTTGGATTTGTGTTTTCGGTGCTTGTGCCTTTAATGTGGGTACATTAGGTGGCGGTGAAAATGGTTCTGTGGATTTTGCCTTACAACTGCTGAACCCAGTCGATGAAACCATCACCGAACTGAATAATATTGCATCAATCACTGCCAGCAATGCCGGTACAGAAGAAGCCAATGACACCACACCCGTCATTGCTGATGCTGATTTGCGGCTGGTTAAAACCGATGGTGGTATCACCGCAGGCTTAGACCGAATCATTAACTATACTTTGATCTATTTTAATGACGGCAATCGAAATGCCATAGGTGTTGAATTATCAGAAACCGTGCCAGATTACACCACCTTTCAACCTGCCAGCAGCTCACCCGGTTGGTCGTGCTTGCCCAATAACCAAGCAGGATCAAGTTGCACTCTGTCTTTGGGTGCCTTGAACGGAGGCGAAAAGGGATCGGCCTTCTTTGCCGTCAAAACAGATGAAAGCATTGTAGCTCCGCTATCAGAGCTGTCAAATACTGCCACATTAAGTGCCAGCAATGCACCGGCACCAGACAGTGACACTGTGATCACAGCCATTGACATTCACAAACCAAGAATGACATCAGTGGAAGATGCAATAAGTGGTGGAGAGGTTAGACAATGTCATCAACACGACATCACCACCAACCAGTTGATCGTCTCTTTTTTGGATAATCAAGGCAACTTTCAAGGGCTTGGTGACTACAATAATTACTACCTAATCAATGCAGGTCAAGACCAAGATGTCCAATCACTGCGCTGTGGTGTAACTGAAGGGGACGACAGTGAAATATTTATTTCTCAATTATCCGTCTCTGATAACAGCAACGCACCTCAAGTCACTTTGGACTTGTCAGAAACTTTAACCAGCGGCGTATTTGCGTTGCTGCTGTGCGATGGCATCACCGATGCGGCAGGCAATACACTCCACTTTGCCAACAGCTTTTATTGGGATAACGATCATTTGGTTCACCCATTTCGCATTGAACACGACAATATATTTGAAAATGCACACATAGATCAATGTGGACCTATCCTGATGGATCCACCACCATCACTGACTGAATGGCAATCAGAAGGAGATATGCAAACCACCATTTATGAAGATTCTCAAACCGATATCAACAACGCCTTTATTTCTCGAAGCATCGGTGTTTTAAGCCCCAATGGTTCGGAGGTGGGTGCATCGCAATGCCAAGCGGTCATCAGTGGCTGGCCATACCTCGTAGGTACATCTTTACTGGGTGATTTGATGCAAACTGTCGATGGTGAAGTCAATATCCGCTGTGAATCATCTTCTCAAGCTGATTGTAGCGATGTGTTATCCATTGATGAATTGACATTGTCACAAACAACCGCACCTGGACAATGGTTGAACTATGAAGGTGTCCTTAGGACCGACTCAGGTGCAGTTGCAGCCCGTTGTGGCATCACCCTCAGCAACCCATCGGAAGCCGCCATCGGACATTTTGATGACTTCTATTGGCAAGATGCCGATTTGATTTTTGCCAATGGATTTGAGACCCAATTGTAAAGTAAACATAAAAAGGGCGGAGAGATCCGCCCTTTCACGAATTGTTAAATTTGATATTTACGGATTGATGCCTTCATCAAACCCGTCTTTAAAATTAAGACATTAAATACCTTTGGGTACAGCTGACAGCAATTTCTTTGTGTATCCATGCTGTGGATTTGAATATATTTCCGCAGCAGAATTCAACTCCACTATGCGCCCTTGCTGCATCACTGCCACGCGATCAGCAATGAAATTCACCACCGACAAATCATGCGAGATAAAGATGTATGTCAGTCCATATTCCTGCTGTAAATCCAACAACAGATTCAACACCTGAGCTTGCACAGAAACATCAAGGGCAGATACTGACTCATCACAAACGATGAATTCGGGGTTCACTGCCAGCGCACGGGCAATACAAATGCGTTGTCTTTGCCCACCGGAAAACTCATGAGGATATCGATTGATGAGGTCTGCTGACATGCCCACTTTTTCAAGTAACATCACCGCCTGCTGAATTTTTTCAGCCTTTGAAACAACGGGACCATGAAGTGTCAGGGGCTCTAACAAAATATCGGCAATGGTCATGCGCGGATTCAATGAGGCATAGGGGTCTTGAAAAATGATCTGTATTTTTGACCGCAAGGAACGCATAGCCTCAGCATTTTGAGACAACACATCAACACCATCATATGTGACACTGCCTGAAGTTGCCTGCTGTAATCGCAACAAGGTGCGACCCAAAGTGGTCTTGCCACAACCAGACTCACCCACCAAGCCCAACGTCTCGCCTCGCCTGACTTCAAAACTGATACCATCCACAGCCTTGACATGACCTTGGGTGCGACCCAATAAGCCACCTTTGATGGGAAAGTAAGTTTTTAAATCTTTGACCGACAACAACACTGGGTTCTGACTTTTGTCTTTCTTCACTTGCGGTTTAAGCCGATCAGTTTCAATTTGTTTTTCTTTCCCAGTAATTGGATCCAAATAATCTGCCACAGTCAGTAAGCGTTCTGGGTTTTTGTCTAAATGTGGTCGACAAGCCAATAAACCTTTGGTGTAAGGGTGTTCAGGGAAATGAAAAATGCTTTGGGTGCTGTTCTTTTCAACCAATTGGCTGCGGTACATCACCACCACATTTTCTGCTAAATCTGCAATCACACCCAAATCATGGGTGATGAACAACATGCTCATACCGAATTGCTTTTGCAAATCCATCAGCAATTCAAGCACCTGTTTTTGTATGGTCACATCCAATGCTGTGGTAGGCTCATCACAAATCAACAACTCTGGCTGGCATGCAATCGCCATGGCAATCATTACCCGCTGTTTTTGCCCCCCTGACATTTCATGTGGGTATGAACGGATGCGGCGATGCGGTTCGGGAATCCCAA
>JAUIHY010000091.1 GCA_030432115.1 Gammaproteobacteria bacterium
TGTATTGCTTGGAACCAAAGCGCCGAATCAGCTCGAGCTGTGAGTGCCGCCATGCCATTACTCAAACAAGCTGAGCAAGTCACTATTGTCACTAACGGACCACAAAACAGACTGGGACCAAAAGCCAAACATTTACAGCAATATTTGGCCGTGCACGGTGTGCATGCTGAACACCTTAAGATGAAAGAAAAAAATGACATCAAAGCCCTGCTGTCAGCATACAAAAAAAGCCAGTCAGACCTGTTGGTGATGGGAGCTTACAGTAAAAGCCGATTGAGACAGGTCATTTTCGGCGGTGTAACAGAGCACATGCTGTTTTCTGCGAACATCCCTGTGTTGATGCTGCACAGCTAAAACTATTTAGCTAACAACAAAGCCACGGCCAACCATTGATTGTCATGTGACATACTGATGATTTCAGGCCGGGGCTTTTGCGTTTGAGCATCAAATAATACGGGAGGCCCAGGCTTTGCCCTGTTTTTTACAATCACATCAGGTCGTTTTATTTGGGCATGGATGCCATTTTGTTGTAGTAATTCAGTAGCCAAAAGCCTCACTTCGCGTGATTGAGCGCGATAGTCAATGGCGTGGGGATTTCTTGAGGTGACCGTTTGAACCTGACTTAATATTGTAGGTTTTTCTGCGGCGATACAATGGATCACATGTTCAGATAAGTGGTTCATTTTAAACCACAAGGTTTTGTTTTTGAAGGTGATTTTCCCGGTCAAAGCTTCTTTGAAACCGTGATTTAACAAAGCGGTTAAACTGCATTGACTTAGTGAAAACAATGGTGGTGAAAACAAACAAGCAGCATCTGACCTTTGACAGGCTTTGTATGCAGCTTCTTTGGCAGCCCATAAGCACCATAAAAAGCCTTGCTTGTTATTGGCCTGCTGCAAATATTTTACTTCTAAATGACTTAAGGTTCTGCCGATAAATCTTTGGCTATCATACTTTTTTTCATTAACCGTGTAGTCAACAACATCATTGCCTATCATGATTGATTTTCTTTTTGGCGTGCCCAATACAGTTCTTCCAATTCAACCAAAGCCCCTATCATTTTTCCAGCCACATCACGCATGGCACGGCGGCCTTTTTGATCACTTTGAATCTCAACCAGTTTCATGTCAATTGTGAAATGCTCGCCTTTAACGGGTAATTTGGTGGCTTTTAGTTGCTGCTTTCCTCGCAAATAGACCATCAATACCTGCGGCAATTCACTGTCAATATGTAACTGGCCCACACCATAGACAAAGTTTTTCTCATTGACACGACCAGTGTCACTGCGCGTGCCTTCTGGGAATACCATGATATGGTGACCTTTTTGTAAGAGTTTGCTTGCTGTTGACATGGTTTGCTTTGAGGCAGACAGCTCTTTTTCAATCAACAAACACTTCCCAAGATAACAGACAACCCTGTGAACCCAGCTTTCTTTGACATGCGACGCTTTGGGCAAATTCCAACACAAACTGCGAAAATGTGTGCTGTATTGCCAAGGAGAAGCAAATGCCCAAATAAGCAACATGGAATCAATAAATGTTAAATGATTTGGACACACCAATAAGCCATTGGCATTTGCTTGGCATATTTTTCGGTATTGATCTCTGATCTCACTGAGGTTGTTGATGCGGTATTTTCGGACATATTTCATCCAAAAAATGCACAATAAATACAACAAGGGAAACAGCAAAAAACAAATGAGCTGTTGAAACCACAAGCCCATTTTATTCATTGACTCGCCTTTTTGTGACTGAGGTTTTTCAATACCCACCCGAACGATGGCCTGAGTGGGTTTGAAGACTTCTCAACATTAGATTTTTGCGTTGATGACATTGACCGCATCACCGATGGTTCGGATCTCATCGGCTTCTTCGTCACTGACTTCGATGTCAAACTCGTCTTCAAAATCGATGACGATATCGACCAAACGTGCTGAATTGACAGATAAATCTGCCAGAAAGCTGGTGCCTTCGGTTGCAGCTTCTAAGGCTTCTGTGTTCTTGCAATAAGGTGCGACGATACTTTTTACTTTTTCAAAAATTTCATTACTCATGGTTTTTCTCTCTTAAAATTAAAGGTTAGTTATACTTTTTGAACAGCACACAGGCGTTCACATCACCAAACCCAAAACTGGACTTGGCTAAAATTTGAGCATCAGATGGCTGTGTTTTATGCACAACTGATGCGGCATAGGGTTGAATGTCCGCATGTAGGTCATCACAATTCAATGAACCGTGAACAAAACCTTTGGCCAATTGCAAAACAGAGGCCACACATTCCATGCCACCAGCAGCACCCAAGCCATGACCAATCAGGCTTTTGGTGCTGTTAATCAACGGTAAATCAGAGGCTTCACAGCCCAAAGCCGCTTGCCAATTCTTGATTTCATAAGGGTCTGCCATGGTTGCGGTCAAGTGGCCATTGATTAAATCAACTTGGTCACCGGAAATACCAGCACGTTTCAATGCGGTTTTGATACAGCGTTGCACGCCTTCTGGATTAGGAAATGTGATGCTGCCACCATTGCGTTGTCCACCACAGTTAACATCAGCACCCAAAACTTCCGCATAGATGCGTGCCCCGCGTGCTTGGGCACTTTCCAATGACTCCAGCATCAAAAAGCCTGCACCAGAGCCGGGTACAAAACCCACCGCTGAGGCGCTCATTGGGCGTGAAGCTTGTTCAGGATTGTCGTTGTGGCCACGCGCCAATACGCGCATGGCATCAAACCCTGCCCAGCTGTATTTGGAAGCACCTTCGGTGCCACCCACCAATACACGCTGACTCAAACCTTGTCTGATCATATGGTAACCATTGGCCACAGCTTCCGTGCCTGTGGTACAGGCGCTTGAGTTTGTCGTTACTTGTCCACCCAGGCCGAGTAAACCACCGATGTTGGCACTGGCTGAACTGGCCATAACTTGTTCGACTATGGTCGATCCCAATCGCCTCACTTTTCCTGCATCAGTCAATGGCACCAATTTTTCACCAATGGTGTCCAGGCCGCTGATACCAGTACCAATAATGGCAGCAGTATCCCAATCAGTGTTTTCTCCCGGCTCTGGTAAACCTGCATCACGCCAACATTCAATGGCAGCGATGGCTCCAAAAACCATGGCATCATTCATTGCCAACAATGACTCATCAGACAGGTAATCATGCTTAATATCATCAATACCCTGTGGTATACCACCCACTTGGCAAGCAAATTTAGCATCTGCCAGGTGCGGGTGGTGCTTGATGCCTGAAACACCTGACCTGAGGGCTTGCTCATAAGCTGCCAGTCCATTGCCATTGGGTGCAATCACTCCCATACCAGTGATCACCACTTGTTCAGTTTTCACATTTTCTTGTTTCATCATATTCCTTGTCTATTTTTGCTGTTCTTTTGCCACACCCATGCCAGAAATGACACAGCGTGAAACCAATTCACCTTTGGCGTTGTGCATTTCAACCTGGGCTTTTAATTTCATGCGTCGCCAAAACACTTTTTTGGCCGTGATGGTGACAGTTTCACCGGGTAATACGGTTCGAGAGAATTCAACTTCTGCATCACTGAATAAGGTCAGCCATTGATCCAACTGGGATGAATCCAACTGCAATGACAATAAATACAAACCAAAAGCAACCACGCCCGTTTGTGCCATGGTTTCCAGCAGAATCACACCCGGTGTTACAGGCTGACCCGGAAAATGTCCTGCGTAAAAACTTTCATCTTCTTTGAAGGTGTATTGGCCCACAATATGCGCTTCGTCCATACTGATGATTTCATCAATAAAGCGAAAAGGTGCTTGTTGTGGTATTAACTTCAGTACTTCATCAGAACTTAAAGGCTTAATGTTGGCATTTGAATTTGAACGGCTCATGACAACTTGCCTCCGATTGATTGATCGCTTTCATGGGGGTAGTTTTTATATTGGATGTTTTTAAAGATGCCCGCTTTGGCATCGTTGATGGTGTAAATTTCTTGATCATCGACAAACACTTTGGCCGACCCAATGGCAATGGAAGCGTCTTGTGCGGCCATGTTGGAAAAACGCTTAATCTCAACTTCATAACGGACCACTTTGTTGTGTGGCCTTATTTGACCAAAAAATTCTATGGCACCTGCGCCTAAGGCACGCCCTGCCCCTTTACCACCGCGAATAATGGCGTAAAAGCCAATCAATTGCCACACCGCATCCACACCCAAGCAGCCAGGCTGTACTGGATCTTGCCTGAAGTGGCACTGAAAGAACCAGTCATCTAATGAGATATCCTGTTCAGCAACAATGCGTCCACGCTTGCCTTTGTGACTGATTTCAGTGATGCGATCAAACATCAACATCGGTGGTGAAGGTAACAAGCCACAGCCTTCAATCGGTGGGTCTTCAACCAAATCGCCCCACGAATAAGCCAGCAGTTCTTGTTTATTGAATGAAGTTCTTGCTAAAAAATCTTGGTATTTAAGCTTCATTGATTGCTTCCTTTTGTAAAACCATACCGCCCCAGGTCAGACCTGCACCAACCACGATTAACGTGATTAAGTCTCCGGCTTTGAATTGCTCCCAGTTTTGAGACAAAACTGAAGGTGCGCCTGCCCCGCCACAGTTACCAAATTGGTCAACGTTATACAGGTGCTTGTCTGATTTGATTTCCAATTTTTTACAGACCGATTTCAGCATCGATAAATTGGCTTGGTGGCTGATGAAATAATGATCATTCAGCAGTTGATCTTCTGATTTTTGCAAATGCTTGAATGTTGCCATGGTTTTTTTGATGGCAAATTTTTGCACCGACAGGCCATCTTGATAAAAGTGGCCACCAGTTACTGTTTGTACTTTTTCCCAAGAAGCAGGGTCAGACTCCATGAAGGTTTGCTTTACTTTCATGTCGGACACATGCTTTTTGGACACCACAACAGCAGCTGCTCCATCACCAATCAATACCGCGGTTCTTCTGTCACTGAAATCTGTGGTAGTGGTCCAGCTTTCTGGAATCACACAGACCACATAATCGGGCATGGCAGATGTTTCCATGCTTGACAAAAAATGTATGTGTGCGGCAAAGCTTGAACAGGCCGAACTGATATCAATCCCCAGGGCATTGATACCAGCTTCTTTGGCTATCACGCAGGCATTGGCTGGCAGCGAATATGTGGGTGCACAGGAAGCGGCCACCACCCAACCCACTTGCTCTTTGCTTATACCAGCACGGTTTATCGCCATGTCTATGGCTTTGCTACCCATTTGGGCACTGCTTTCGAGCACTTCTCTTTCACTCAAAATTTGGTTTTGTGTGCTTTTGATGTAATCCAATTTCATCACAGTTCGGCGGGTTTTGATGCCCACGCGTTCCATGATCCATTGGTCATTGGTTTCTATTCCTAATCCTTCCAGAAATGCATTGTCTATGACATTTTCAGGGTGATAGTGGCCTGCGCCGTGAATGTATAACATGCCAGAAGCCTTTAAAAGGATGCGATTTGTTCACCGCCATCGGCGCGAATCAGGGCCCCATTGATCCAATGGGCCTCATCTCGCGTCAGCAGAGACACCACATCAGCCACATCTTCAGGAGTGGTCAATCGTTTGAATGGGTTCTTAAGCTTGGCAACAGCTTTCATGCGCGCACTGCCTGGTATGGCTTGTAGCGCTTTGGTATCAGTCACCCCAGCTTGAATGATGTTAGAACGAATACCCAAAGGGGCAAATTCTACAGCGATAGAACGTGACACGGATTCCAAGGCCACTTTGGCCGCAGAAACAGCCGCATAACCACGCCATGCCACCGTGTTGCCCTCAGAGGTCAAACCCAAAACACGCGCATCTGAGGCAAACAATTGGCTTGCAGATAATTTTTGCGTCCAAGTCAACATGCTGGTGCCCATGCTGTAAATGGTGCGAGACATGTCCTCGTCTTCAATCATAACATCACTGTATTCTGGTGTTTCCAGAGGAAACAACTCGTCACCACCTTGCGGAATGATTTCTGCCACCGCTGCACTGAGTTTTTCTTCTTTAACACCCAAAGTGGCGGCCAATTTAGACAAACCTAGATTTTTAGTTTTTTCTTGTTGAGGCGCAATCAATTTCAAATTACCAAATGCAATCGAATGCAACAGCATGCGCACTTTTCCTGTTTTGCCCATGGCCTCTGCTAACCCTTCAATCACTTGATCCATGCCTTTTTCAGATAAAGCATCCACATTGAATGTGATTAATTGATTACCGTTGGCCTTGATGGCTTCAAATGACTCGTTGATGTTTTGCATGGCACCACGGCGATCACGGTGGACAATACAGATGTTCATGCCTTGTTGGCTTAACTTTTGCGCACTGGCCAAACCAAAGCCGCTGGAGCCACCCAAAATCAAAGCCCACTGATTGTTGTTAAATATGTTCATTTTTTCTCTGTTCCTTTGAATGCTTTTTCTGCACTTCTTGTATTGATAACGGATGTGATGTTTTGCCCTTGTGTTTTGAAAAAGCCTCGTAAAGGTCGATTTGGCCCAATTTCAATGACATTTTTATCCGCCAGTAATTGCATGTTGTCTCGCCATTTGACGCTGCCACTGAGCTGTTTTGCTAATCCTTGGAGTAATTCGTCTTTATTGGCTTGATAAAAGCGACCAAGATAGTTGGAAGCCACTTTAGGTAGCTGTGCCTCATCGATGCTTGATTCAAATGATTGTATATAAGACAAATATTCAGCCTCAATGGGCGCCATCCAGCGTGAATGAAAAGCCGAACTGACAGCCAATGGCACAGCCCTGAAAGCCTGTTTTTCAAATGTTTTTGTTAATGATTGAACCAAGGCATCTACTGAAGATTTCTCACCACTGACCACCACTTGTTGCGATGAATTGTCGTTGGCTACATCAACACCGAACTGACCAGCGATGTCACTGATTGCTTGCTGAGGAATGGCATCCATAATGATGGCTGACATGGCGCCATTATTGGTGGCATTGCTCATTAACTGACCGCGTTTGATCACCATGTTCAAAGCCACATCGAACGGGAACACTCCAGCTGCCACTAAAGCAGCGTATTCTCCCAATGAATGTCCAGCGAAAAAGTCAGCCCGCCAATGGAATCTGTTGTTCAATGCTTGGTACATGGCAATTTCTGCCACCAACAAACAAGGCTGGGTGTATTCAGTTTGGTGAATGCGATCATTTTCTTCGTGACACAACTCAAACACATCAAAGTCTAGTATTTCATTGGCTTGAGTGAACACTTGTTTTGACTCAATAAAACTGAGACAAAAATCTTTGGCCATGCCTATTTTTTGAGCACCTTGTCCTGGGAATACGGCTGCGTTGTAAGTCATTAATTTTTTGTGGTGATGAAATTCAAAGCCGAATTATCAGGGCAAACTAAAAAACAAGCAAGAATAAAATTACATGTGTACGCTTAAAATACATGAAGCATCTATAAAGCCAATAATCTAAACTGTATAGTTAATATGATATCTTCTTGTTTTTAAAGAATAAAAACATAAAGTATTTAGAAAAGAATAAAAAACACGACTGATCAGACACTAAATGGACCACGATTTAAATTAACATGTGTAAACTTACAGGAAGAAAAAACACTGTGATTCAATGAATGAATAAAGTAATATCCCACTGGTTCATACCACCTATGAAAGCAATGAAAAAAAACAACCCCAGTCAATTAGAACTGACTTTCAAGCGTCCAGAATTTCAAACCACATTGCGCTTAACAAAATCGGAAGGTGGCAGTGGGTTTTGTGACCGTGTTCAAGCACCCAAACAAAGAAAACAACAACAAAAACCTAAAAGCCCAAGCGCCAATAACGCCTGACCTGTTTGGCTTCATTCTTTTCTTCTCTATCACTCATAGTTCGCATTTAATAGTCGGCTGATAAAAGTATCCCAATCGACTTCTCTGACAAAGCCGACAATATTGATTTTGGGAATGCCACCGCCTTCGACGATGGTGAATTGATTTGATGTGTTGTTGATGCCACCGATTTGACACACCGCATTGTGTAGCACACAACTGAGTTTAATCTTTTTGTATTTAAAATCATCAAAAAATCGAAGAAAAGTACGCGACAATGCGCCTTGAATGCCACCCAGCGATGAAATGTGATCAATGGCTTGTTGACTGATGGTTTGTTTGATGCCTTTTTTTTCTATGGTGTGAATTTCAGCTTTCAATCGGTCTGTTTTCCAGTTGGTGATCCTCAGGTCATCAACCGTTCCTGAAAGCAAACCTGTGATTCGACCAAAGTCAAAAGTTTCGGTCAATTGACCCAGGTTCAGGGCATCAAATGAAACATTGCCTGCAATCACAGGAGCGACGCCAAAAAGTCGCTCTGTAGAAAGTTGATTGACCCGCATTTTGCCTTCAAACACATTCAAGTCCAAGCCACCCTTGAGTACGATGACCGGTCCTTTTTTTATCACTTCTGGTATCGTTCCGCTCAAAGTCCCTTTCATCAGTGGCCAACCCATTTTTTCCGTCACCAGAGCCAAAGATATTGGCATGATTTCAGCTGATATTTCCATGTCAATAAACTCAGAAAACAATTGGCTGATATGCCAGTTTTGGATCAATATACTGCCATCAAAAACAGGCCATTCAGGTTGACCTAATATGCGGAAATCATCTGAGAAAAACTCAAAGTCCACGCCCGATTGACCCACTGGCATGCCCGCTAACAACAGCGAACGCCAAGTTAAATTGGACTGTTTGACAAGTGATTGATGCCACTCAACTACACCGTTCAATGATTCAAAAGCCAGTTTTCTTAATGAGTTATCAAATTTAAAATCGGAAAACCCCAGTTTTCCTTGGGTGATTTGATTGCCATCATATGACATATTCAGTGAGAACTGCCCTGACATTTGGCTTTGCTTGAATCCATAAAGGTCTAACACCGATGACAAGAGCTTTCCATTGATGACATGCGCATCTTGAACCACCAGGTCAAATTCAGCCTGTTGCAAAAGGCCCTGCTCGCTCAATGTCAACCTCAAATCAGCCCATGCAGCAGCCCCATGTTGAACAATCAGCTTGATGTTCCAACCATCCGCACCATTCAAGCCGACATTGACCTGAATGTTCACTGGCAGTTGTGAAAA
>JAUIHY010000092.1 GCA_030432115.1 Gammaproteobacteria bacterium
CGGCTATTTAATTGACCAATTCTTTTGGGCTGGAACCAATCAAAGGACAGATCAATATGGCGGAGATGTAGGTAACAGAACGCGTTTTGCATGTGAAATTATTGAAAGAATCAAAGATGAATGTGGCGCAGACTTTCCTGTACTGTTGCGCTTTTCACAGTGGAAGTTACAAAATTACGCCATCAAAATGGCAAAATCACCTGAAGCATTGGCCGCATTTCTTAACCCATTGGTCAAAGCTGGTGTGGATGTGTTTCATTGTTCCACTCGGCGGTTTTGGGAACCTGAATTTGAGGGTTCTGAACTTAACTTGGCCGCTTGGACACAAATGCTAACGGGTAAACCATGCATTACAGTGGGAAGCGTCGGACTGGATGACAGTTTTGTTGATGAAAAGTCAAGAAACATGGCTCTGGGCGCTTCCGTGTCAACCGAAAAGCTTCAAATGATAGAGGCAGCGGTTACGCATGGGACTTATGATTTTGTTGCCATTGGTCGATCAATTTTGAATGATCACTTATGGGTGGAGAAGTGGAAGAACCATTCTTTTGACCAAATGAAACCCTATTCAGCCGAAGCATTAAAGGTATTGGTGTAATGTGGCTGACTTTGTAAAGATAAAGTCGGGCTCTTATTGTGGATTATCCTACTTGTTCGCGCCCATGGAAGCCATCATGGGCGTTTAACTTTCAAAAGCAGGCATCCATTATTATGACGAAATAAAGATTTATATGCTTATTTAGGCCATGATGGTTTGACATGTGCTTGGGTCATTGTGTTACTTTGGCTGCATGTTTTATTGCTATTGTGATGGTAAAAAAAGCACAGTTTTTTCCGTTGTCTTGAATGGCTGACATACAAAAAATATTCAGCTTGCCTACTACCGTTTTTGTGACGAGTATATTGCTTTTTTATCGAACATATTGTTTGAAATTAGAAAATGTAATGTGTAAGATGAAAGGGTTTAAGGCGAGATAAAAGTCAGTATAACCCACGCGCTTAAATTTTCTGCGCCTCAGGTGCAAATTCAAAATCACAAGAAAGGAGAGGACACTTATGTCAAAAAGTAAGTTTAATCCTGTTTTGACGTCAGCATTATTCACTGCGGTTTTTTCTGCAGGTATAGCGACGGCAAGCCAGGTACACAAACAAATCCCCGATAGCATGAAGCAAGATAGCGGCATGTCAGCAAGTTTATTTAATATTCCTGATGCTGCACCGGCTAACAGTCAAGGCCAGTATCGATATATCTTGAGGTTTAAAGAACCTGCATTGGCCATGTATAAAGGAACCGGTTCATTTGCAGCACCGGCGCGCCATGCCAATGGTAAAATCGATGTCAAAGGCGCTGAGGCCAAGAGCTATGTTGCTCACTTAAAAAGTCAGCAAGACTTATTTACCAATCAACTTTCATCAGTTTTAGGTAGAGCCATAACACCGGTATATCAATTGCAATATGCTTATAACGGCATGGCGGTTTACTTGGATCCTTCTGAAATCGGTTTAGTAAAACAAATGAGTCAAGTTGCCGACATCAGGGCGGATAAAGATTATATGACCGATACAGATGCAGGCCCCAGAATCATCGGCGCAGACAATGTTTGGGTAGGCGCAGCACCTGCTACTGGTACCGCAATGGGTGAAGGTATGGTGATTGGTACTTTGGATTCAGGTACCAATTTCGACCACCCGTCTTTTGCAGATGTTGGTGGAGATGGATATGACCATACAAACCCACTGGGTTCAGGCAACTACTTTGGTGTTTGTGATTCAGGACATGAGCAATATGATGCGGCTTATGTTTGTAATGACAAACTGATAGGTGGCTACGATTTTGTTAATGGTTTAGAGCCAGAGGGTGCTACGGAAATTCCTGGGCCTGAAGACGAAAACGGTCATGGATCACACACCTCATCAACATCTGGCGGTAATCAGATGGACGGTGATTTCAATGGCGTTACTGTACCAGTGAGTGGTGTGGCGCCTCATGCAAACAATGTGATTTTTGATGTTTGTTATGAAGATGATCAAGGACGTGGTTTGTGCCCAGGCATATCTTCAATGAGGTCTGTTGATCAAGCCATTGCAGATGGTGAGGTTGATGTCATTAACTTCTCTATTGGTGGTGGCTCATCTCCTTGGGAAGACCCTGTATCACGCGCATTTGTCAATGCCACAGAAGCAGGCATATTTGTAGCGACATCTGCAGGTAATTCAGGACCTGGTGCTGGGACTTTAGGTCATGTTGAGCCATGGACCACTTCTGTTGGTGCAACAACGCATGATCGTTTGGTTGAAGACACTGAGCTTTCTGTTGCGGCGATTCCTGCTTTGCAAGACATTGACTACAGAGAAAGCGCTGACGGCCCATTGGTTGCGGCACCGATTACAGCAGAAATGCGTTATGCAGGTGACATAGATCCTAATAACGTGAATGGTTGTGACCCATGGCCTAATGGCAATGAGTTTGATGGTGAAATTGCATTTGTTGATATTTTTGGATGCTTCTTTTCAGATAAAGTCACCAATGCAACAAACGCAGGTGCTGTTGCTGTTGTTGTCATGAGTAATTCGGATGTGAATTTCGTCATGGGAGGCATGGGTGGTACAACCATTCCATCGATGACCATTCCTAGAACGGTAGCCATGTCTGCGGTAACAGAGCTTAATGGTGGCACTTTGCCAACAACGATCAACGCAGCGACTGTTTCCTACAACGGTCAGGCCGATGTGATGGCTGGATTCAGTTCGCGTGGGCCAAGTAATTTTGAATACAATAAACCAGATGTTTCAGCTCCTGGTGTGAGTATTTTAGCCGCATATGATGATGAAACCGTAGCTGCAGATGGTGGCGCTGAGTTTTCAGCCATCAGCGGTACTTCCATGGCATCTCCTCATGTGGCAGGTTCTGCTGCATTATTAAGGCAGTTACAACCTACTTGGACGCCTATGGAAGTGAAATCAGCATTGATGATGACTGCAAAAAAAGCGGGCAATACCAAAGAAGATGGTGTGACGCCAACTGATCATTTTGATGATGGTGCTGGTCGTATTCGAGTGGATGTGGCATCCTCTACTGGATTGGTCATGCATGAATCAGCGTTCAATATGTTGTTGGCAGACCCTGATAATTTCGGTGATCCAAAAACCATCAATGCGCCTAATTTAACTAATTTCAGCTGTATTGATACCTGCTCTTTTGAGCGTACTTTGCGCAGTGTGGCAGCAGCTCCAGTGACTTACAATGCGGCCTTGGTTGACATTCCAGGTACAGTTAACCCTTCACAATTTACGGTTAACCCAGGTGAAAGTGTAACTCTGGAAATTGAAGTCAATGGCGCAGCTTTACCAGCAGGTGCTACATCATTCGGTGAGTTGATGATTTCTGAAGTGCCTGTATTTAATGCAGGGACACCATTTGCAATAAATCCAAATGTGGCAATCCCAGACGGAGCATATGACGGGACATTGGCGACGATGGCATGTGAGACGGTGACAGTTTCAGGTATTACTTCTCCAATATTCTCGGCTTCATTGGAAACGGCAATTGACCATACTTGGGGTAGTGATTTGACTGTGAAAGTGATTAACCCCAATGGTGATATTTTAACTGTGATGAGCAGGAACCAAGGTAGTTCTACTGATTTAGCTTCAACAGATCCGGTAACTTTTGTTGATGGTGCTGCTGTATCTGCAGAACAAATGGGAGCTGCTTTGGGCGGTTCAGAAGCAGCATGTAGAGATGATGGTATTTGTGAATATGCGCCAGCCCCTGATGTTGAGCCTTCACCCCCTGCAACCTTTGCAGAGTTAGGTGTTGGATCTGCAAACGGTGACTGGATGGTTTGCGCAGCTGATTCAGCTAATCTGGATACGGGTACGCTTGTATCGGCTACGTTGAATGTATTGGAAGGTACTACTACGGTTCCAAACTTACATATGCCTGCTGTGATTATCGGCTTTCCTAATGCTCCTGAGATTGATGTAACGCCAACTTCATTGTCAGCGACTATCGATCCAGATATGACGACTGATTTAACATTAAACATTGCGAATTTAGACTCAGCTGGTGCTGATTTGAATTGGTCTATCACCAATGATATGTCTTTGGTTAATTATAAGATGGTGGATCAGCCAGTTGCTGGCACAGCCGGAATTGTCAGTGACTTTTTCACAAGTTCGAATGAAGGAGCATATTCTGCTGATGTAATGGTTTTAAATGATGATGCATCTATCGAAAAAATGTTCTTTAGTGGATTCATGTCTAATGGAGATACGTTGTCAGGCAATGTGTCTGAAATGAATATTAAGATTTATGCTGATGATAATGGTGTGCCTTCAAACCATCCGGAAGATGGATTGAACCAAGAGTTGTATTCACTTACTTTAGCAATTGGAGATCCAAATTTAGATACAACAGGAGATTCGGGAGATGTTGAATTTAATATTTTAGGAAATGATGGTGCTCCATTGAATTTAGCAGCTGGTACATATTGGGTTACAGCCTATGCGACATTTACAGGTACTAATCGTTGGAACTGGACCCAAGGCAGTGACAACAATCCACAAAATGGACACTTGATTGCACCAAATACTTTATTTGGCGGAGTTCCAAACTGGACTGACTTAACCGTTTTGGTTGATTCAGATTATTCAGGTCTGGCTTACAATGCGAGTAGAGAACTGACATGTGGTGCGTCTTGGATGTCACTTTCTACCACTTCAGGTGTGGAATCTCCTGGAGATGATGTCGATGTGACTGTTACATTAGACTCAACTGGTTTAACGCCTGGTGTATATGAAACAGGTGTTTGTATTGACAGTGATGATACTGATGAGGCACGAGTGATTGTACCTGTATCATTAACAGTAGATGGTCCAAGTGACTTGATCTTTGCCAATGGTTTTGAAGCACCAACTCCATAAGTGGTACTGAAAAACCTAGAACTAAAAACACGACCTTCGGGTCGTGTTTTTTTTTGGCCTATAGGGAAGTAGGCCCTCAGCGGAGACAGGATGTCGGCAGCGGAGGTGCCCAGGGAAGTTAGGCTCTCAGCGGAGACAAGATGTCGGCAGCGGATTAGCTCAGGGAAGTAGGTACATCAGTGGAGACATAAAGGTAACAGTGACAAAATCTGAGCAGGCAAAATTGTCGATAATTTAAACTTTGATTTTGGATAAACAGCTTGTGTTGGGTGAGGTAAAGAGTAACTTGGTGACGGGTGGAATTTTAGCTTAATCTGCTTTCGTCACCAAAATCTGGAATGTGTTGAGTGCCGGATAATAGGGTGAAAACAATATCTATAAGGCATGCCTTTTTGGAATTGTGGTCTTCTCGATAGTCGTTCAGTCGCCAATGGGAACGATGATGCCCAAGGTAAATTGGCCATCACCAAACCCATCTTGTCCTGGCAGATCAGAATCATTGGTATCTAATCTGGAGCGTGCTTCGGCACGGATGCGCACGCCATTTCCGGTAAAGTACCACGAGCCTCCAATGGCAACATTGACAATCAAATCCGTGCGTTGGATGGATTCTGGGAAACGTGAATCTGAGTAAATGGCGCCCACGCCTACCATGAAATAGGGTTTCCACAAAGGGTCATGGTTGGTGTACATGAAGTTAACACCAGTGGCGTAGTGCTTTAGATCATAGTCAATATCAAAATCATATTCATCACGCATGACTTCAAATTCTAAAGCCCAATTTTCAGTAAAATGTTTGCCGATGCGCAAATCAATGACCTGTGCTTCATTCAATCTGATGTCATCATCTGGAACAACAATGCCTAAATTGGCATTCCAGTACAAGCGGTAATCCACTTCATTGAACATCAGCGCAGGGTCTTCATCTTGTGCCCATGCAATCGAAGCGTTGCATGTGGCCAAACAGAAAAATGCAATTTTGACTGGCTTCATGATAAGGTTTTGAGTTTTTCCCACACAGCTCTTTTAAGCTTTGGGTTTTTGTTCATGTCGCTAAGGCCAGACAAATACATGGTGTGTTGATCATCTTCTGTATTGATGTCACCAAACACCAATACTTTTTTAGGGTGCTGGTAGATGACTTGGCCGCTTTTATGAATGATGTTGTCAAACACGCATTCATGGTCTATGGCTTGTAAGATTTTTACCAACAGCCTGAATTCGTTTTTTTCCAGCTCGGGCTTGGGCATTTGATTGATAGGGTTGGGAGATTCTGCCTGCAATACATCAGATACGGGTGGAACACTTTCTGCATGGCTAATGGCAGATCCTTTGAGTCGAAGTGGCAACAAACCCAGGTGCTGTTGTAAAGTATCAGTTAAGACCAATTTCATGGTGTCAGTTCCAATTGTGTTAACAGTTTCACCAAGGCTTGTCCCATGGCACTGGCAAAATCGGCATAGCTGTTGCCAGTGATGTCTTGTGATGTCGTTAATGATTGTTGTTTAAGCAAAGCACCTGCTTGATCAATCAATGTAAATTGCATGCTGATGCGAGCCACATTGTTGTCTTTCTCAAAAGCGGTGATGCGGCTGTGTAATTGGTGATATGGTACATCCTTGGGTCTTTCTGAGGTCACCGTATGCCATTGACTTTGAGCATGTGTGGACAATAATTCTTGGAGCAAAATTTTTGGTGATTCTATCCAAGCATGGTGAATCAGTTGTTGCAAAGCGCCAGCTTCATCTGTTGCCACCATGGGTCGATTACCCAGTATACTGTGGGCTTCCGGGCGCTTAATCCAGAGCGTGCTGTCAATTTTCGTGGTAACAGCAGTTGTGGCCTCTGTTGTTAAGCGATAATATTTTTTGACCGTTGCAGCTTTCTGGCTACACGCAGAAAATAACAGGGCTATGGTTATGATTTGAATAATTTTCATAGCTCGTCCTCACCTTGGTCACTGGAAAAGATCAAACTGGCAGGGTTCCTGCGGATGGCATTGGTGGCTTCGTTGAGGTTCATAGAAGCGCTTTCAATTTCCCCTAAAATCACATCCAGTTGTTGCGATGCATCCGTAGATGTGCGGCTTAATGTGTCCAGCATGGTGGCGACTACAGAATCATTGTCAGTAACCAAACCTCTGGCATCGGTAATCAGCGCATCGATGTTGTCCATGCTTTTATCCAATGCTTTGAGGCTGTTTTGCATGTTGGCAGAGATGTTGACCATATTTTCTAAAACTTGACTGATGCGTTCAGAGTTTTCAGTATTTAAAATGTTGTTAGCTGATTGTGCCACCTGATTTAAATTGGCAGTAGTGTCGTTGATGTTTTGCATGATGCTGGGTAAGCCATCGTCCACTTGTCGGGTGATGCTGTCTAAGCGAGTGTTCAGCATATCCAGCATGGGTTTGATCTGGTCTTCTGTGATGTCGGTGATGTCTTCAGACACCTCGCCTAACTGCGCAAATAAATCTTCTGGTAATCGGCCGGGGATGACATCGCCTGGAGTATAAAAAGTGTTTTCTTTGCCGGCATTGATGTTAATAGACATGTCTGCCAACAAGCCAGCTGATTGAATTTGGGCGTTGGCATCAGTACGAATTTGCCAGCCTTGTTTGATTGAGAAGCTGACTTTGAATACCAAACCACTTTTCTTGGCCTCTGGTGCAATGCGCTCTATTTGGCCGATGCGGTAGCCTTCATAATAAACCGGTGTGCCAAAACCCAAGCCAGTGACGTTATTGTAATAGCTGTGGTATTCATCTACATCACCTTGTTTGCCGGTCATTTTGACCATTGCCATCAAAGTGAGCACGATGATGATTAAGGTGAATAGCCCAACCCAAAAATAATTGCTTGTTGTCCGTTTCATGATAAGGTGTAATGTTCTTGCGTTAATCGTTTAAGGTAATCATCAGGCTTTAATTCATCATGCCTTGATCGCCTTTCCAGTAAATCTTTAACCCGTTTTATGTCTGATTTTTTAATTTCTTCTACGGTGCCCGTAATGAGATTTTTGCCTTGGTCTAGAACTGTGATTTTATCAGCAATTTTAAAAGCCGAGTCTAATTCATGTGTCACCACCACCATGCTCATGCCCATGGTATCGCGTAAGGACAATATCAAATCATCAATCTCTGAAGAAACCACCGGATCCAATCCAGCTGATGGTTCATCAAAAAACAACAGCTTGGGATCCATCACTATGGCACGAGCCAATGCAGCACGTTTGATCATGCCGCCAGACAATTGTGAAGGAAGTAATTTATGAAAGCCTCCAAGGTTAACCACCTCAAGCTTCATTCTGGAAATGATTCGGATGGTGTTTTCGTCTAGATTGGTGAATTCTCGGAGTGGCAATGCCACATTTTCACCCACATTCATGGAAGAAAACAGCGCGCCACTTTGAAATGAAACACCGATGTCTTGTTTTAATTTAAGCTGTTCATTAAAACTGATGTTGTGAATGTCTTTCCCTAACAACTCTATTTGGCCTTGTGTGGGCTGATACAAACCAAGAATATGCCAAAGCAGGGTGCTTTTACCTGAACCTGAGCCGCCCATGATAACCCGAATTTCGCCTTTCTTAATATCTAGGTTCAGACCATCGAGGATCTTTCTGGCACCATAATGAGTCACCAAGTTTTCAACTTTTATTACGGTTTCTTTATCCATGGTTATTGGGTTAAAAAGTAACTGGCAATCATGTCAACCAGCACAATAAAAGAAATTGAAATCACCACGGCAGATGTGGTGGCTTTACCAACGCCTTCGGCTCCGCCTTTGACATGAAAGCCAGTGGTGGCTCCCACCAAGGCAATGATGATGCCAAAGGCAACACTTTTAATAAGACCTTGCATCACATCATTAACCGTGAGAATGTGCAGCGACTCGTACAAATAGGCCATCATCGACATGTCTAAAGTACCAATACTGAACACCGCACCACCAACAATTGACATAAAATCTGAGCAAATCACCAACAAGGGCATAGAAATCATCAAACCAAGCAGTGGTGGTAACACCAAATAACGCACAGGTACAATGCCCATCACACGCAAGGCATCAATTTCTTGCGAAAC
>JAUIHY010000093.1 GCA_030432115.1 Gammaproteobacteria bacterium
ATCCCAAGCTTTGGCCTCATCGCGAGATCGTGGCATCGGATAAGCACCTCCCCAGACCATAGCATCTTCAGTGACCCACTTGTCGGTCCAATTGACATCCTGTTTTTCGATGTCAGCATAAGACGCCAGTATGACATTCCAAACTTCTGTTTGAGCTGCGTTCCATTGTTGTGAATAAACCATGCTACTGAACAGCAGCACAGTGATTATGGTAATTTTCTTCATGTTTTTCCCCTTATATCGGCCAAAAGAATTTTTGGCGGATAAATTGGTATAGCACAATGGAGAGAGAATGTGTATTAACAGCGTAATTATCGTTATTGAATTGAAAGAAATAGGCTGTTCAGGGTGCTTTTTTAGCTTTTTGGGCCTTGATTGCTTTCGTTTCCCCTGGTTTAGAAAAATAAGGCTGACCTGTTTGTTTCAATGGTTCAGGTACATTTGTTGGGACATGGATGCCGACTGATTCATTGGCGTTGATGCGCTGGTTCAAAATATCTGGTCCATAAGTGCTGTAGAAGAACCAGTAGGGTGGGAATGCGGTGTCTGTGCTTTTGGCTTTCCATAGTGCATCATGGGGTTTAAAGTGTTCGTCATTGGGATCGGCATCACCCATGTGCATGACGGTGACATCATCACCTAAAGTCACCCGGAACAACAGGTTGGAAACATCTAATCTGCGGGTCGGCCAACCTGAATGCGGAATCCTGACCACATCAATGTTCAATTCATCAATGCGAATGTTTTGTGAGGGATCGCCATAAGCCATATTGATTGCTGTGGTTTGAGGCAAAACAGACGCATGGTTGTCTAATGTTTTGATTTGATCAATGGCCTGTTTGGGTGCGATGAGTTGGGTTTTGGGGAATGCTTTCAAGTATTTCAAAACTTGGTCAGCGGCAAAGTGGTCACCATGGGCGTGACTGATAAAGATGGCATCGATGTTGTCATAGGGTGCTTGGTTGTCGAACATGGCCGTTAAAATCTCATCTGGTACCAGTTGATAAATATTGAAATTGTTATGAAAAAAAGGATCGAACATAATTTTTGATTCACCATTTTGCACCAATACCGCTTCATTGCCCAAGTAAGTGGCAGTGGCAGCTTTGCCAGTATTTTTGTGGTCTTGGTGTGCCCAAGCGGTGATGCTTAGGGTGATGAAAGTGAAAAATAATAGGATACGCATGGCTGAATGGTTGAAGACAAATGATGATTATACCAAATCATTGACAGAGGGTTGGTCGGTTATAATGATGTGGTTTTCCCATTAAAGAGGTTGATATGAAGCACAGCAGTGTTAAATTATTTTTGTTTATTTGCGCTTTGCTTTATGTTTTTCAAGCCAAGGCAAACGGTGGTGCCGAGAGCCATGATAGAAGCATGCCAGATTGGTTACAAAAAGAAATGGAGGCGCAAATTGGCATCAGAAAAGCAAGCAATGCCAAATACCAATCTGAAAACGAGCCTTTTTCAGATTATGTGATTGAGTGGACTTGGGGCATTGGAAAAACGCAGGTGAACGGTCGCATGTGGGGCATCAAAGATGATAAGCCCAGTTTTGATTTTTGGGAATTTAAGTTGTTCTGGGATGCCGACAAAAAACAAGCGCGTTTGATGCAATGGGGTCATGGCGGTGTGATGGCGGACGGCTTTATCAGACCAATGGGTGAAAAAACACTGGAAAGCATTCAAATATTATCTTCACCACAAATGGAACCCAAAACTGAGCGACACGTCAACCAATACACTCCAGAAGGCTTGGTCACCACTTCATTTGAAAAAGATGAGCAAGGCCAGTGGCAAGAAAAACGCAGTTATTTATGGGTGAAGCAAGCTGCAGAACAAGCTGAATAATGAATTATTGTCAATAAACAGCGCATTGTAGGGCAAACTGCTGTATATTGCGCGACCTGATAAGCATTGGCTTATGATTGACACACAGAAAACAAAATAAATACCATGAAATTTGCATCATTGGGCTTTGCCCCTGAAATTCTCCAAGCCATAGAAGCCTGTGGTTATACCGAAATGACACCTGTCCAAGAACAAGCCATGGTGCCCGCTCGTCGTGGTAAAGACTTGTTGGTCAACGCCCAAACAGGCACAGGGAAGACGGCGGCTTTTGCTTTGCCCGTTTTACAACAATTGCTTGATAAACCTAAAAAAGTTGACCAAGGCCATGCCCGTGTGTTGATTCTGACACCGACACGTGAGCTGGCAGAACAACTGGCTGAAACCATTGGTGCTTACGCACAATTTTTGGAGTTGAAAATCACGGCCATGTTTGGTGGTGTAAAACACGGTGGCCAAGCCAGCCAATTACAACAGGGTGTGGATGTTTTGATTTCAACACCAGGTCGGTTGTTAGAGCACATTGAACAAAAAAATGTCAGCTTGGCAGATGTTGAAATTGTGGTTTTGGATGAAGCCGACCGCATGTTGGATATGGGCTTTATCTCGGATGCCCAGGCCTTGATGGCACAAGCCAAGCCTGACCATCAGACCTTGTTGTTTTCTGCGACGACAACGCCTGCCATGAATGAGTTGGGTCATAAAATATTGAAAAACCACCAAGAAATTCGCGTCACCAAAGCCAATGCCACAGCAGAAACGGTTGAACATTTTGCATACCCTGTGACCGAAGCGCGCAAGATGGATTTGTTTTTGGATCTATTGGAAGAATATAACTGGTATCAAGTACTGGTGTTCACCAGCACCAAGCGCCAAGCGGATCAATTGCTGGAACGATTAAAAAGCACCGACATTCCTGCGGCCATTTGTCATGGCGACAAAAGCCAAGGGACGCGCAGACGTGCGTTGGCCGACTTTAAATCTGGCAAATTACAAGTCTTGATTTCAACCGAAGTCGCGGCCCGTGGCTTGGACATCGAAGGCTTGGACTTTGTGGTGAATTACAATTTACCTTATTTACCCGAAGATTACGTTCATCGCATTGGTCGAACAGGTCGCGCTGGAAAATCTGGAACGGCGATTTCTTTTGTTTGTCGCGAAGAGGAGCACACCATTGAACGCATCGAGCGGGTGATCGGTGGCGAAATCAAGCGCATATATAAGAAAGGTTACGAAGTGGCTGAACGTGAACGTTTGAGGAAATCGATTGCCGAAAAACGTCCGGTGAAACAATCTGAAGCCAAAAAACGCAAAGCACGAGGTACGGCCAAAGCCAAGCCCAAGCGTAAATCCATCAGCGCCCGTGCTGGCGGAAAGAAAAACTTCAAAGCGAAGAAAAAGAACCGTTGAATAACGTTTGAATCAAAGGCCTGTTCCTTACAGGTCTTTGCCTATTTTCAAGTCTTTTCCATCATTCTACTGCCATGTGGTAGTTAGTCAAACACGCTTCTGATTTATTGACTCATGGGTTCAATGGCTGGTGAAGCCGTCGAAAAATGTTGTTTTTATGGTTGTACTTTGCCCTTTGTGTTATTTTGGTTTGAGCAATAACTGAGGTGGGTGCGATGATTAAATTGATGATTTTTATTTTTCATGCAGTGGTCTTTGGTTCTGTTATGTATCAAGCAGCAACAGAAAACAAAGCTGTGGATGTGGATTTTGCATTTGTATTTGATTTGGATACGCCCAACACGCCTTTGAGTACGGAAGCTTTGGATGTGTATGGTTATGCATTGGCTGCGGGTGATTTTAATAACGATGGCATTGATGATTGGGCCGTGGGTATTCCTGGAAAAGCCTTCAATGGTGCCATTAACCAGGCGGGTTCTGTCGTTATTTATTATGGAAAATATAATGCATTGCCGACCGATTCTGTTGAACGTATTCAAACTTTGGTATTGGGTATGGATGGCGTAGAGGAGGGCGATTATTTTGGAAGCAGTTTAACAGTCGGTGATTTTGATGGTGATGGTTATGATGATTTGGTGGTCGGTGTGCCTCTTGAAGATGTCACCTTAGATTTCAACGACCCAAACAATTCCACTTTTGTCGATGCCGGAGCGTTTAACCTGTTTTATGGTTCTTCTCTAGGTTTAGAAAGTGACTCTGATTTTTTTCATATAGACACTGATAATCCATTTTCAGGTCAGTTGGTTCAGGCCAATGCAGAATTTGCTCATGCTTTGGCATCAGGTGATTTTAATCATGACGGTTATGATGATTTGGTTGTCAGTGTTCACAAACATGATGTGATCATCACCAATGGAGTGGCGGCCAATGCCGGTATGATTGTGGTTTTCAATGGGCATCCTGCAGGCATCACTGGTGGGAATAGAATAGCGATCAGTCAAAATGATGGCGCATTGATTGGTGCTGCAGAAACTGGTGATAATTTTGGCTTGAGTTTGGCAGTAGGTAACTTCAATAACGATGATTACGATGACTTGGCCATCGGTGTGCCCTATGAAGACTATAACGGTGTCATTGATGCTGGTGTTGCACAAGTTATATATGGTGAAAATCTTGGGCTTTATATCAATGATGAAATTTGGGCCCAGAATCAATTGTCAGGCGTTTTGCTTGAGGAGAATGATTTTTTTGGCTTTTCATTGCATACAGCCGATGTGAATGGTGATGGTTTTGATGAATTGATTGTGGGGGCGCCTTATGAAGATTTGGATACAGGCAATGGAACGGCAGTTGATGCGGGAGTGGTTCATGTGATCAAGGGGGCAAGCAGTGGCTTAGAGGCCAATGGCAACCAAACATTTTCTCAAGACAGTGGTAGCTTGTTTGGGGTGGCAGAAACGGGCGACGTATTTGGACTGTTTATCAATTCCTTGGATTTCAATTTGGATGGTTTTGAAGACCTGGTGATCGGTACGCCTTATGAGGATACTTCGGTCAATGCAGGTGGTGTTGTTCACATGGTGTTTGGTGGTGCCTTGGGTGTGGATGTGAATGATTCATTGCACTATTTGTCAGATGATTTAGATGCCAACTTAGGTTTTTCAATGGCCACGGGAGATTTTGGTTTGGGCCAAACATTGCATATCGGTAAGCCGGGCAACATGTCTTCTGACATGGAGTCATTTGCGGGGGCTGTTTTCACACTGGTGTATCAAAATCCACACATTATTTTTGAAGACGGTTTTGAGTTGATTGGAAAATAAGGTCTTTCAATGGTATGTGTATAGGTCTGGTATGAATGGCAAATTAATCAATTGCGGTTGAAGCAATTTCGCAAAAAGACTTCCATCAAAGCAGATGACCCAACGCGTTTCGAGTCATCTGCTTCAGAGTTTTTATGTTTATTTGATGATGACAGTGGCTTTGATGATTTTGATTTCTTTGCTGGTTTTGCCGCGCGGCGAGCCCAGTTTTTCCATTTTTGTTAACACGTCCATGCCCTTAGAGACATAACCAAAGACGGTGTGTTTGTCATCTAAGAATGATGTGGCTTTGAATGTGATAAAGAATTGGCTACCATCTGTGCCAGGTCCAGCGTTGGCCATACTCAATGTGCCCGCTTTGTCATGGGAAAGCTTGCCAGAAAATTCACCGTCATATTGATACCCAGGGTTGCCTCGTCCTGTGCCCAAGGGGTCACCCCCTTGTGCCATAAAACCTGGGATAACGCGATGGAAAATCAGGTCGTCATAAAAACCTATTTGGGTTAAGAAGATGGTGCTTGATACGTGCACAGGTGATTCATTGGGTGTGAACGTGATTTCAATGTTACCTTCTGTGGTGGCCAAGTGCCAAATGTATTGTTTGTCTTCCTCAAAAATCAGCTGCGGTGGTTGAGACAGTTTTGTCTTCCAGTTTTTATCTGTTTTATCAATGTTCAAGCTTTCTGTGAATTCTGTGACTTGCTTATTGATGGCGTGGTTATTGCTTTCTTTTGAGCATGAAGTCAGTAGCATCAATGCTGATAAAGTCAGCAATAAAAAGTTTAATTTGTTCATATTCTTGTGCTGTTGAGAAAAGAAAAAAGCGGCCTGAGGATGAACCATGGCCGCTTTGGGTTAAATGAATTGACTTAAATGTGAATCAATCGCGTTCCGCAATGGGGTTGACTTTGCGGGTATCCGGCCCAGTGTAATCGGCGTTGGGGCGGATGATGCGGTTGTTTGCACGCTGTTCCATGACGTGGGCAGTCCAACCGGTCACACGTGACATCACGAAGATGGGCGTGAACAGTTCTGTTGGGATGCCCATAAAATGGTAGGCTGAGGCGTGGAAGAAGTCGGCATTGGGGAACAATTTTTTCTCGTCCCACATTTTCTTCTCAACAGCGCAACTGACAGGATAAAGAACCGTGTCATTCACTTCTTCGGCCAGTTTTTCTGACCAACGTTTGATGATGGCGTTTCTTGGGTCACGTTCCGTATAAACGGCATGTCCAAAGCCCATGATCAATTGTTTGGTTTCTAGCATATGAGCAATGGCTGCTTCCGCTTCTTCAGGCGTTGACCACTGTTCAATCAAAGCCATGGCAGCTTCATTGGCACCACCATGCAATGGACCACGCAATGCGCCAACTGATGCGGTAACGCAAGAGTGGATGTCTGACAAGGTTGAGGCAACAACTCGGCCGGTAAATGTAGAGGCGTTGAATTCATGCTCGGCATACAAAATCAAAGACACGTCCATCACGCGGGCATGTAATTCACTGGGTGCTTTGCCGTGTAACATCTCCAAGAAATGCGCGCCAACGCCATCAATGTCAGAAGCGGTTTCTATGCGCACACCTTCGTGAGCGAATTTATACCAATAGCAAATGATGGATGGGAAGATGGCAACCAATCGATCGGCTTGGTCAGATTGTTGCGAAAAATCGGTTTCTGTTTCGATGTTGCCTAAGATAGAACAGCCGGTGCGCATCACGTCCATGGGGTGTGCCGATGCTGGAATCAGCTCCAAAGTTTTTTTCACAGCTTCTGGCAATTCACGCAAGCCATTGATTTTCTTTTTGTAGGCATCTAATTCTGCTTGGTTAGGTAATTTGCCATGCAAAATCAAATAGGCGGTTTCATAAAATGAAGCGTTGGTGGCCAGGTCGTCCACATCGTAGCCGCGGTAAGTCAGGCCAGCGCCAATTTTACCTACAGTACATAATGATGTTTCGCCTGCGCTTTGGCCACGCAATCCTGCGCCGCCTGCTTTTTTAGCATTTCCCATGTTGTTTGTCCTCGTTTATCAACACCTTGTGAATGGTGTGTTTATTTTTCAGATTTAAATAATTCGTCTAATTTTTGTTCGTAATCGTGGTAACCCAAATGGCCGTATAATTCTTCTCGTGTTTGCATGATGTCCAACACGTCTTTCTGGTGCCCTTGTGCCAAAATGGATTGGTAAACCAATTCAGCAGCGCGGTTCATCGCACGGTATGCGCTGCAGCAGTACAGCACAATGTCCACACCATGGCTGCCCAATTCTTCAGAAGTGAACAAAGGCGTGTGTCCAAATTCTGTGATGTTGGCCAAGATGGGTACTTTGACCGCATCTTTGAAACGTTGGTATTGATCCAAAGTTTTCATTGCTTCTGGAAAAATCATGTCCGCACCGGCTTCCACGCATGCCACAGCCCGTTCGATGGCTGCTTCTTCACCTTCGATGGCCAAGGCATCGGTCCGAGCCATGATGACAAAGTTCTCATCGGTTCTGGCATCGACGGCTGATTTGATGCGGTCCACCATTTCTTGTTGTGATACCACTTCTTTGTTGGGTCTGTGGCCACAACGTTTTTGTGCCACCTGGTCTTCTATGTGCATGGCTGCAGCACCGGCTTTAATTACTGAGCGTGTGGTGCGTGCAATGTTAAAGGCACCGCCCCAGCCGGTGTCAACATCAATCAACAATGGCAGGTCGCAGACATCGGTGATGCGACGCACATCGGTTAACACGTCTTCCAAAGAAGATATGCCCAAATCGGGCATGCCGAGTGAATTGGCAGCGACGCCGCCGCCTGATAAATAGATGGCATCGTGGCCGACGTTTTTGGCCATGCGAGCGGTGTAGGCATTGATGGTGCCGACGACTTTAAGTGGGTTGTTTTGTTCTACCGCTTGGCGGAATTTAAGCCCCGGGCTGGTGATTGCCGAGCTGGTGTTTGAATTTGTCATATCATTCCTGAATTGTGTTGGTGTGATACGCTGCTTGAATCAGTCCACGTTCAAGCCCCCTTGATTTTTTTGGGGTGATTGTCTTGCTTTGATTGAGGGCTGGGGTTCAGTCCTTGAATGGCCCTGATTGAAAGCGGCAAGATTATAGCAAATCAGCAGAAAAATAGCCAGTTCAACCGCATGGGAGCAGATCGCAAAGGCTTAAAGTCAAGCCATCCGATCCAATGTGCGAATCAAGCCATTGATGCCACCCTGTAAGGCATACACATCATAGCCTTTGGTGGCCAAAGTGAAGGCCGCTGAAGCACAACGAGAACCCATATTGGAACAGGTGATGATGCTGCGGCTTTTATCTAAGGTGCTGAGTTTACTGTAAAGTTCATTGACTGGAATGTTGAGGCAGCCTTGTATGCCCATTTGTTGAAACTCATCACGTTCGCGAACATCCAGCAAGGTGGCCCCTTGGGTGATTTTTTCCAAGGTTTCTTCGGCAGTGATCCACCTGACCACATGGGCCTTGAGTAGTTTGCCAAAAGTTTGGCCCGATAACCACATCACCAAACCATCATTTTTCATGCGAACAGAGGCGTTTCGTGGTTCTTCACTGACCAAGGCACTTTCTCCAAATAAATCACCAGGACCTAAATCGGCCACTTTGAATTCGCCATTGGAACCGCACTTGAATACCTCGGCATCGCCACGTGCCAAAATATAACAATAGTCACCTGGATCGCCTTCAGCTATGATTTCATCACCGGCAGATACTGGCTTACTTTCCAATACATCGAACAGTTCTCCGACATTACCTTGTGGCAGCATCTGTACCGATTGGCTTTTCAACAAGCCCATCACCCAATCATATTTGCGGTGGCCGCGGATGGGACTGTCTATGGCTGCTTTGGCATAGCTTTCATTCCATAC
>JAUIHY010000300.1 GCA_030432115.1 Gammaproteobacteria bacterium
GTTCACGTTTGGTTTTTGATCGACAGGGTTATTTATTCGTAACCACCGGTGATCGCAACTATCAAAAAGAATCAGCCCAAGATTTAACCACTCATTTTGGAAAAATCATCCGCATTGACAGCAATGGTAAACCTGCACCGGGCAACCCTTTTATTAACCAAAACGAAGCTTTGTCCGATATTTACAGTTACGGTCATCGCAATGTGCAAGGGGCGTATTTGCACCCTGAAACTGGAGTTTTGTGGGCCAACGAACATGGGCCAAGGGGTGGTGATGAGATCAATCTAATTGGCGCAGCTAAAAACTATGGCTGGCCTAAAATCACCTATGGCATCAATTACAGTGGAACAAAGATAACTGACCACACCGCCTTGCCCGGTATGGAGCAACCGATTCATTATTGGGACCCATCGATTGCCACTTCAGGCATGCTGATATATTCAGGTGACGCTTTTCCCAGCTGGAAAGGCAATGTATTTACCGGTGCATTGAAACTGATGCATTTGAACAGAATTTCTTTAGATGACAATAACAACGTCATTAACGAGGATCGTTTGCTACTTGATCAAAAATCTCGCATCCGTGCCATAGAACAAGGCCCTGACGGTCACATTTATGTTGCCACTGACAGCTTTGAAGGGAAAATTTTGAAGGTGTCGCCTACCCATTAAGCTGTCGCAAACAGTGAATTTATTTGATTGTATGAATTTCTGCTACCAAACAAATAACGGTCAGCAACAGCAAAATGACAAGGTACTTTAGATTGCATTTACATCGTTCAAGGTCAGCTTTTGAGCCGTGACATCAAATAAACATCCACATATTCTCCTTCCCTGAAGGCATAGTTTTTCGCTGTGCCTTCAATTTCAAACCCATGGTTCTGGTAAAGTTTCAAAGCCGCAGGGTTGTCGGTATAAACCTCCAATTCAATGCGTGTCACCGCTTGCCAGTTTTCGGCAGTGTCTATGGCCGCTTTTAGCAATGCTTGACCCACACCTAGGTTTCGGTGGTGTTCTGACACCGCCATACCGATGTTGGCCACATGTTTGCGCCTTGGGTGGATGAATATTTCCATCCCCAATTGCCCTAATAAGGTTTCATTTTCCACTGCCACCAAGCTAACAAAGTTAGGCACTGGTTCTTTCAACCTTTGCTGCCACAATTGTTCCGAGGCAAATGGTTGTTGCAAAGTGCCAGCATAGCAACTTGGTTGCGCATAAAGTGTCTTGATGGCCGGGATGTCTTCAGGTTCTGAGTGCCTGATTTTGATGGTTGGCTTGTCATTCATGTGAATACTATTTGTTTTTCTTGAAGCTTAACATGCCTTTATCACAGAACAACAGAACGTCATGCGTTGATTGCTTCGTAATCGAGGCAGACTTACATCCATGGGTACTACAGCTGCCAACATCCTGTCTCCGCTGCAGACCTACATCCATGGGTACTACAGCTGCCAACATCCTGTCTCCGCTGCAGACCTACATCCATGTAGGTCAAAAAGTGGTCGCGAGATTCTAGAAATGACAGCGGTTGGTTCGCAAAGCGAATCAGAGCTGGCTCATAAAACAAGTCTTGAAGTTACGGTTTTTGCGAAGCAAAAGGAGTGGCTGAAAGACTCTTAAACATGCTGGGCTTGTCGTTTATTGTGTCGCATGCCTTTGTCGGGTT
>JAUIHY010000094.1 GCA_030432115.1 Gammaproteobacteria bacterium
AATGAATCCAAGGTGCTTCAGTTATTCGGTAAATATGTCGGTACAGTGACGCAGCCTGGTTTGAAATGGGCCAATCCTTTTTATGCCAAAAAAGCCGTCTCATTGCGTGTCAGAAACTTTGAAAGCGGGCAGCTGAAAGTCAATGACAGTGCAGGAAACCCCATTGAAATAGCCACTGTGGTGGTGTGGAAAGTGGTGGACACAGCCGAAGCCATCTTCGAAGTCGATGATTATGAGTCATTTGTTCATATTCAAACCGAAGCCGCTTTAAGAAATTTGGCCACAGCACACCCTTATGAGTCACACAATGATGAAAAAATCACCCTGCGCTCTGACCCACAAGAAATTGCTAATTTGCTACAAAAAGAAGTTCAAGACCGCTTGGATAAAGCCGGTGTTCAAGTGATTGAAGCGCGCATTTCCCATTTGGCCTATGCCCAAGAAATCGCGGCTTCGATGTTGAAACGCCAACAGGCACAAGCCATTGTCGCAGCCCGAACTCAAATTGTGACGGGTGCGGTGGGCATGGTAGAAATTGCCCTGTCACAGTTAAGTGAAAAACAGATCATTGAATTGGATGACGAGCGCAAAGCAGCCATGGTGAGTAATTTACTGGTGGTCTTGTGTGGAGAAGAGAATGTCAAACCAGTGGTCAACTCGGGCAGTCTGTATTAAGCCACTGATTCAATAGCATCACATGTCCAAAAAAAAATCATTCCCCCTCAGAATCAACGAGGAAATCTTATCAGCAGTTCAACAATGGGCTGCTGATGATTTACGCAGTGTCAATGCCGAAATTGAATACCTGCTCAGAGAAGCGTTAAGGAAAGCTGGTCGATTGAAAAAAGAAAACAAAAAGAAGCAATAATCAGCTGATTTTCCTCTATACAACTAAAAAAGGAACTATTACGAAGGTTTTTTAACAGACAAACAATTATATTCATCAGCCAAACCACAATGGAGCCACATGATGAATATGCTTTCTCTCAAACAAATGTCCATGTTGTTTATATTGAGTGCAATAACCAATTTTGTTCACGCTGATCAACATGATAAGTTCTATACACTGCTGTTTGTTGGCAACAGCCTAACCTACAGCAATGATTTACCAAAATTGGTTAAACAATATGCAAACAGTAAGGGCATTAAAGTCAAAACTGTGGACATTTCTAAACCCAATTATGCCATCGTTGACCACTGGGCCAAGGGGCAAGTACAGGGGTTGATAAAGTCTAAAAAATATGATTTTGTGATATTACAACAAGGCCCTTCTTCACAAGCTGATGGCTTAGAAATGTTGGTCAATGGCGGTGCCCCATACGCCAAGCTCACTGAAGCCAATGGTGCGCAACTGGCCTATTTTATGGTTTGGCCATCACGAAGGTATTACCACACATTTCCTGGAGTGATCAATAATTACACCCAAGGTGCTGAAGCAAACAATGCCATATTGCTACCGGTTGGTTCTTTTTGGAAGGAGTACATAGCCGCCACTGGGGATTATTCTTATTATGGTTCTGATGGCTTTCATCCGTCCAAAGCTGGCAGTCAAAAGGCCGCAGAAATCATCGTTGAAAAACTTTTTTCAAATCCTGTATGCAATTGTATTCAACAACAAATACAGTAGTTAAATAATCACTTTCTGGGTGATAAAAATGCTTTCAATGCCATGACTGTTTTCAAAGGCCCTTCCTCCTGTGGCACATGACCCAAATCAGCGAACCGTTTCAGCTCACTGCCCTTGATGTCTTGATGAAAACGCTCACCAATCTCTGGCGGCACCAATCGATCATGATCACCCCATATGATTAAGGTGGGCAGGGTTAATTCTTTGATGCGGTGTGCATGCTGACCTGGTTTCATTTGCGCCAAACGATGGGCCAAGGCCTGTCTGTTGCCTGCCCGGGTGGTCAGTTCAAAGTAACGATCCACCAATTCAGATTGGACCAAAGAAGGCTGGGCATACACACTTTTAACACTGTTTTCGACGACACTTCTTGGCAACACCTTTTCCATCAAGCGATTCAATACTGGGATGCGAGCAATAACGAATCCTATGGGTACAGATTCAGGTTGAAAAGGATAGCCAGTGGCATCAATCAACACCAATTGATCAATTCTTGTTGGATTAGTTAGGGCCGTAAACCAAGCCACATAACCACCCAATGAGTTACCCACAATCACGCTGCGATCAACCGCTAATTGGTCCAAAACAGCAACAACAGTTTGCGCATATTTTTCTATGCTGTAATCATTCTCTGGATCAGGCCCAGTGAGCCCAAATCCAGGCAAATCAAAGCGAATAACACGGCGTTCATCCTTCAACGCTTTCACCCAATCATCCCAAGTATGCAATGAAGCGCTGGTACCATGCAATAATACGATGGGAAGTGGGTCAGTCCGTGGTCCTTCGTCTCTTAGGTGAATATCCATCCCCGCCACAGAAATAAATTGCGAAGGTGGCTTGGCCCATTGGGCTTTGAGGTCATCAACAGAACGGTCTGGTACCCAATGGATGAACATGTAGCCCACCGAAACCAAAATCAGCAGCAACAGCAACCACAACACAAACTTCAATACTTTTTTCATTACAAGCATCCACCCAGATCCATCAACAATAAAACAGCGTAACACATTCATGAATCAGTAAGTGCTGCTTGTTATTAACCAAAATATGTAAACCTTAGGAATTAAGGTGCCAGACTGCCATCTTCAAAAAACTCACGAACGAGTGGTTGATCCTGGGAAATAACTGTAATACAGTCGTTTGCAGTTGGAATAAACCATTCCGTAGCATGCCCATCCAAACCGCAACCCCAAAACATATTTTCAACACGGGTCTCAGGATCAGTCCACCCACCTGACGTCACTTTATACAAATGGTGACCAGAACTTGCCATTGGGTTATCAAAATAATTAGTGACATCTGATCCATCCAGAACCCAAAAGCCTGAATAGTGTTGGAATAACAATTCAAGATAACGACTTTTGTGGTCCTCTGGCCTATTGGTATAAAGAACAATCCTCAGATGCCCCCTAGAACTATTCAATTCATACAAAAAAGACGTTCCAAATTCTATGGTATATTTTTCACCAAATGGCATCAGTTCAAGTTTCATAATCTCTTGGGTACAAATGAATCAATTATAATTAAATGTCTAATATGTGAAACCCCTTAACGCTAAAAATCATAAGACACACCCATGCCAAAAGTGCGGCCTTTGCTGTACTGTCTTGTGATGGCATCACCTTGTAAAAACTCAACATCGTCGTCCAGCAAGTTTTTCGCTTTGAAACTGATTTTCCAGCGGTCAGCGAATTTCTGGCTGTAAACAAAATCCAACTGCCTGAACGGTTGCTCATAAACATCTGGTGACCCCGATGTGCCGGCTTCTGATATGCGCTCTCCAAATATGTTGAACAACAAAGATGCGTTGATGCCTTTGTCTTTGTTGTCATAACCCAATTGGATATTGGCCACATAAGGAGATTGTCCTTGTAAGGGTCGGGTGTTGTTGGTTTGGCTGCCAGGACGTTCAGTACTCAAGGTGATTTCAGAATCGATGTAGGCAAAATTGGCGCTCAGGTAGTAATCGGCCCAAGAATCATTGATGAATGAAAAGTCTTTGTAGAATTCCAATTCAACACCTGAGTTTTCTGCAAAATCCGCATTTTCAAAACTTATGATGCCCGCAGCCCCTGGCAGAATAATCATTTCAATCGGTTTGATAAACTCCTTGTAGAAAAAGCTCAAAGATACGAACTCACCGGCTGAAAAATACAGGTCCCAACGCAGGTCATAGTGTTTGATTTTACCCACTTCTAAATCCGGGTTACCAATCACATTGCGATTGAATACAGGGTCTTTGAACTGCGCAGGTGATAGTTCTTTGAAATCAGGTCGAGCTGCAGTTTCAGAATAATTTAAACGAAATTGGTGCTTGTTCCAAACAAAGGTAGATGAAAATGCGGGGAAATAATCACTGTCGCTCAAACCCGATACCACCGGGCTTGAATCTGGATCAAATAACTGGAACGTGGTCACCGATTGATCAAACCGTTCTTCACGCACACCGGCTGTGACCCTCAAATTTTCTTTGAAAGCATAATCAAGACTGAAATAACTGGCCTTGATGTCCAAAGCCGCAAAATAGTTATCAGTAGAACGGGTCACTTCGATCAATTGATAGCCATTGGGCGCAATATAATCAGGATTAAGGATTTGGCTCAAAGGGTCTGAGCTGTTGGCTTCATTGGTTAAACTGCCACGGTCTTCAAACACGAAACGTCTGATTTCTGAATCGCGATCTTTATTGACCCAATTTTGGCCAAAATTAAACAACAAATCATGATGATTTCCAAAGGTCAAAGGCCAAGCCAGGTCATAACGGATGTTTTTACTCATGTCTGTTAAGCCACGCCACACCCTTGAGTTTGAATCATTACGTGTAGAAAAAACAAAATCGCCTTCATCCCTTTGGTCATAGCGGTAAATGCGATTATCGGGCTCATCAAAATTGGCGGTAGAATCGGTGTATTGCCAATCCAATGCCAAATCATTCAATGCAGGGTAAGTGTGCGCGCCAGAAAACTGAAACGATTCCAAATCACGCTCAGTCCAACGCAATTCATAAATGCGCCGCGAGTTACCCAAATCCTCATTGAAACCTTCAGCGATTTCGTTGAAATTTTCGGTGCTGCGCAGCCACATCAAATTAGACGACAAAGTGTGATTTTCATTCAATTCGGCACCCAATGTGGTGAACAAAGAGGCATTGATGTTACGTTTGGTGGTGTCTGATAACTCCTCTGACTCCAACACCAAATTGTCACCAGATGACACATAAGAACGGCGAATTTCTTCCCTGTTCTCATAATCACTGCCATATTCAAGCGCGGAAGAAAAACCCAAAACAGCACCAGAATCCAATTCAAAACGCATGCCACCGGCCAGATCCAGTCCCATATTGGGGTCCAAATTGCTGTAACGTAAATCATAATCACTGTGCAAAGATTCACCAATGGTTTCCAGTTCTTCAGGTGAATAACCGCCAGGGAAAAATGGATTAGATGGACGCAATTCAGTATCACCTTCAGTGGCCTCCACCAACAACCTTGGCATGCGACGTGTGCCATCATCAAATCCAGTCCAATCTTTACCACCTTGGTTACCTTTTAAGCCGTCTTTCCCAGTGGTTTGGCTGTTGTGACCGTAAGAAATGCCCATACCCAAAAAGTTTTCGTCGGGCACCGTGATGGTTTCCAAAACCACCGAACCACCACCGAATTCAGCAGGCAAGGAAGCGTTGTATCCTTTCTGAACTTCAATGCTTTGAATGATACCTGTAGGGAATAAATCCAAAGGCACCACACGGCGTGTTGGATCAGGGCTGGGCATGTTGGCGCCATTTAACAAAGTGCTTGAATACCGTTCTCCTAATCCACGAATAAAAATGAATTTACCATCCACCAAGGTCAATCCTGTGACCCGTTTCAAAGCACCGGCCGCATCTGAATCACCTGATTTTGAGATTTGCTCCATACTGAGGTAATTGGCTACTGAATTGTTAGAGCGTCGTTCTTCCAAAACTGAAGCCAACGACCCTTCAATGTATGGCTCTACCACAACAAATTCAGGTAATTCAGACCCCGCTGGTGTCAGTTCGATGTTCAACTCGTTTTCGTCTTCAAGCAAATCCACATTGTTTTTGATCTGGCTGTTGAATTGTGAGTGCAGCACAGAAATATTGTATTGCCCAGCGTTCAATTCAGTGTTGAAATGGCCCGAATCATTGGTCACCAAATGATCAGATAAACCGCTGATGAACACTTTGGCTTTGGCGATGCCTTGGCCGTTTTCAGCCGAGGTGATTTGCCCCGAAAACTGAACCATCACGGTTTCTGCTTCTGTTGAAAGATCTTGCTTTGCTTCAAGTGTCACTTGATCAATCGATGATTCTGTATCCACCAATGGCGCTTCACCCTTGACTTTAAAATCCACCAAAACTTGAACAATTTCACCCGCCCTTAACACCACGTCATGTTGGTATATAAAATCATCTTCTGACTGCATCACCAGTGCATGCTCACCGGCTGGCAAAGACAGTTGTACACGGCCAAAAGCATCGGTTTGGCCTAAGCGTTCACCCTGCTCATAAACATCAATGTGGCTTAATGGACCACCTGTCAAAAACACATAAAAGGTAACGGTCGCATGTTTTTCCTCGGCTTGTGCCAAAGCACCCAATAACAAGGCCGATAACAACAGGCTTGTTTTCAATACTAATGATTTCATATTTATCTCTTTGCCAGATCAGCAGTCATTCAGCATCGCCAGCTTTCCGCTTCACAGTCAGCTATGATTTTTCTGATTTCAATGGATTTTTGGAACAATTGTGTGTCAGTGATTTGACCCAAATAGTGTTCAGATTGTGAATAGTTGCCCACTTTAAACAAGGCATAGGCCAAAGCATATTTGATGTTCTCATCTTGATCGATACGCACACGTAAAATATCTTGTTCCATGGCGGCGGCCTGCTCAAAATTTTCTAACTCGATGAGCAATGCCAAACGCTGTGTCAGTTTTTGTGACTGATCTTCGATCAAACCATTCAAAGTCAATGCCATAAACAATTGCCCCGCTCGACGGTACAGCTCTGCCGCTTCACTGATTAATTCGTTATCAGTCAAAGCCAAATCATGAACAATTTTAGCTGCCGATAAATAAGCTTCGTTGTTTATATAAGCTGCTGCCAAGGATTTACCCACATCGGTATTGCTTGGAAACATCAAACGGGCTTTTTCCAAAAACTGCAGCGCCAAATTCAAATCACCAGAAACGCGCAAAGCATTGCCAATGGCCACATAGTCTTTGGCGTCTGCTTGGTATTGTTGCAAATAAGTCTTGCCCAAAGTCGCAGCCGTGCTGTTCATTCCCAATTCAATCAAATAGAAGATTTTTCTGCGCATAAAGCCAGATTCTTCTGGGAAAATCAAACTGGCTTGGTCCATCACGGCCATGGCCTTGGCATGGTTTTTCATCAACCAATGGCTTTGAGCGCGCATGTGATAAATCGAAGGAATACGCTCAACCGCAGCACCCGCATCATCCAAAGCTTCTATCACCAATGGGTAATTTTGAATGGCATAAGCCGCTTGTGCCAAATACACATGAATCACAGCGTCCACAGGGCCTGTTTGTTTCGCTTGGCCAAAAGCTTCAATGGCGGCTTGGTGCTGCCCTTTTCTGACTGACAGCAATCCAGAAAGCACATAGAACCGCTGTACATCGACCGTTTCCAAGCTCAAATCCACTTGTGACAGCGCCTGCTCTGCTCGACCTAGGTTGTTGTCTTTCAACATCAAAGAGGCCAACTCCAAATAATCGACGCCATCGCTGTTGCTTTCTTTTTCTTCTGCCTGTGCGGTGATCACACCCAACAACAAGCACCATAACCATAACTTTTTCATGACTTAACTCAAATCAAAGCGAATGCGTTGTTTCGCCCAAGATTTCACTGATTGCCCTTGGTATTGGGCAGGTTCAAATTTCCACGAATTAACACCTTGGGTCGCCACTTCGTCAAACACCCCTTCTGGGTGTGATTCAATGATTTTTATTTGTTCAATTTCGCCTGTGATACCTATCAACAAAGAAAAGACCACATAACCTTCAACGCCTTTGGCCCGCGCTCTGGGGGGATACATCATGGGCGTTTGCACCACCGCTTTGACCGCTTGATCCACCGTATCATCGGTCATCACCACGCCCGCGCCAGAGCCCAATAGGTCGCCATCCAAACCGTTCAATCCATCCATTGAAAAGTCAGGCAGGCCCAAATCAAGACCAGATAACTGACTGCTTAATCCCAACACAGGCGCAGGTGGCGCTGAACGTGTGCGTTTGGGCTTAGGTTTTGGTTTGGGCCGCTTCACTTCTTGTTTGGCTTTGGGTTTAGCTTGTTCAATTTTGATGTTCACACCCTGGCCATTTTTTACAGCTGCCACATGTTCTTTTGAGTCATTGATCAGTATCAAAGTCCCCAAAACCAAAACGGTACCAAACAACATGGATGAAAATGCCACCGCATTTTTCTTGGTGTGTTCGGCTCTGTTCATTACCCTGCACCCACTTCTTTTTCAGTGGCCACACCCACATCTGAGGCACCTGCCAATCGGGCTTGGTCAACCACTTCTACTAACTTACCCGAAGGCACATTTTCATCGGTCACCACCAAAACAGATTTTTGGGTCTTGGTTTTCAACAAATCGCGCAAGCGTGATTGAATCACCCAAGTTCGTATGGATTCCCCATCCATATAAACTTCACCACTGTTGTCGATGTATAAACGGATGGCTTTGGTCGATGCTGTGGTGGCACTGGAAGCCGAAGGACGTTCCAGTTCTAATTTCATGTCTTTGACAAAAGTCGTGCTGACCATAAAGAAAATCAGCAAGATAAATACCATGTCAATCAACGGTGAAATGTTTAAATCTTGTACCGTTTCTTTGCTTTCTCTGTAACGCATGTCATGCCTCCAGACCCGGGATGGGGCCACATAAAAAGTCTTTTAATTGCGCCAAGTCAATCTCAAGTTGTTTTTGTTTTTTGTCTAAAATGCCATTCACTATCAAGCCGGGAATGGACACAGCCAAACCCATTTGTGTGGTGATCAAGGCCTGGGAAATACCGCCGGCAATACCGCCAGACTGAGAAAACAAGGACATGTCACCCAATGAATCAAAAGTCTCAATCATGCCCGAAACTGTGCCGAGTAAGCCCAACAAAGGGGCCACCAAAACCAATGTGGTGATCAACACTTTGTATTTCTTGATTTGCCTGTCTTCTTCAGCAAAAGCATCGTCCAAATGGCGAC
>JAUIHY010000301.1 GCA_030432115.1 Gammaproteobacteria bacterium
AATCAGTCATCTTTTTTCTGTTATTAACGCCTACATTGTATGCACAAAACGCCAAAGTCTTGATAGTGGGTGACAGCTGGGCACAACAGCAATACTCAGATGACGTCCATGATGCGGTTTTTGATGTCAACGGCTATCCTGATTTTCAAGTGTTAAGGAATGCCGATTCAGACTTGGTAGCGATTGATGGTACCACAGCAGCTGATTGGGTGGTGCCTTCAGAGTTAGAAAAAATCACCAATGCATTGATCAACAACCCCAGTGTTGATACGGTGCAATTGACCATCGGTGGCAATGATTTTTTGAATAACTGGAATAAAAACATGACCATGATGGAGGTCGATGCACTGAAAATGGGCATTGTGGCTGACATTCAGACCATTGTGGATGCCATCTTGGCCGTGGACATCAACATAGAAATCATCATGAGTTTTTATGATTACCCCAATTTTGAAGAAACCACTGATGATATTTGGGAATTCATCTGCGCAGGCATCTCTAATGACATGCAAAACCCATCTCCCGTTGAAATCAACAGCATGGCTTTAGAGTTTACCCAGGCTTTTGTAGAGATTTCAGAGAACAACCCTAAAGTTTTTCATGTGCCGCATTGGGGCCGCATGCAAAATGCCTATGGTTGGCCTGACGCCAATCCTGCTATTTTACCAGGAGACATTCAGTTGCCAGGTGATGTGACGCTGACCAGCCCATTGGCTGCCATGCGGGTACATTTGGGGTTCGTTAATGATTGTTTCCACCTCAGTGCAGAAGGTTATGACGTTTTGGTTCAAGCATTGTTTGAAGACTATTACCACACACGTTTTGACACGATATACAAATCATTGTTTGAATAACTGAGCATCCATGTTTTAAGGAAACCAAGTTTCGGCTTGGTTTTTTTATACCTGTGGTTTGAGCAAACAGACCACAGATGCTGCCATGCCTTCTTTGCGGCCGGTGAATCCCAGTTGTTCTGTGGTGGTGGCTTTGAGGCTGATTTGATTTAAGTGAATGTCCAGAACTTGTGCCAGTTTCTTTCGAATGGCTTGACTGTGTGGTTTGATTTTGGGCGCTTCGGCCATCAGGGTGCAGTCGATGTTACCAATTTCATAGCCTTTGGCTTGAATCAACTGATGGCAATGTTTGAGGAACACCGAGCTGTCGCAGTCTTTCCATTGGTCATCAGAAGGTGGAAAGTGAACACCGATGTCACCCAATGCCAAAGCACCGAGTAAGGCATCACAAATGGCATGAATCAATACATCACCATCAGAATGTGCAACAAAACCTTTGTTGTGGGGAACCTGAATGCCGCCGAGTGTTAAAAATTCACCTTCACCAAAAGCATGTACGTCAAACCCTTGTCCAATGCGCATCAGCACCTCCCTTGTTGTTTTAGATAAAAAGCCGCCAAATCCAAATCGTCGGGATAAGTGATTTTTATGTTTTGAGCGGCACCTTGTACCATCAATGGTGCTTGCCCGGCCTGCTCAAATGATGAGGCTTCATCAGTGGTTTTGGCTGGGTCAGCTTGCTCTAAATATTGTAATAAATCACCCAAGCGGAACATTTGTGGTGTCAAAGCAGCAAACAATTGCTCACGATCTATGGTTTTGTGACTGTGTTGACCATCTGTTGAATGTTTGATGGTGTCGC
>JAUIHY010000095.1 GCA_030432115.1 Gammaproteobacteria bacterium
ATCATGACTGACCTCTTAATTTTTGGGCAAAAAATTCAATCGTCCGCTGCCAAGCCAAATCAGCGTTGGCTTGGTCATATCGGCTGGTGGAATCATTGTGAAAACCATGGTTGGCGTTTTTATACATGAACATTTGGTAATCGACCTGATTGGCCTTGAGATCGGCTTCATAATCTGGCCATGACGCATTGACCCGTTTATCCAGTTCACCCAATTGAATAATCAAAGGTGCTTTGATGTTTTTTCGCAGCTCTTTACTGGCGGGTGTGCCGTAAAAAGGCACACCCGCAGCCAATAAGTCACTGTCCACAGCGGCCAAGTAATTCACCATATAACCACCGAAACAAAAGCCCACAGCACCCAATTTTCCATTACTCAAAGCATGGGATTTTAAGTGGTGTGCAGCAGCGAGGAAATCGTTCTGAATCTTGGCTCGGTCCAAGCCCTTTTGTAATGCCCTGCCCTCATCATCATTGCCTGGGTAACCACCCACCGGAAACAAGGCGTCGGGGGCAAAAGCCAAAAATCCCGCTTTGGCGAGGCGCCTGGCCACATCTTTAACATAAGGATTCAAGCCTCGGTTTTCATGAATCACAAGAACCACAGGATAGCTTTTTTGTTCTTTTGTTGGTTTGACCAAATAGCCCCGACCTTTGCCATGACCATCGGGCGAGTCAAACTGTTCATAAGTAGCCACAATGTCTTCGTCATTGAACGACACCTGTTCTGCCAAAGCATAATTGGGCAATAACGCCGTCGTCAAAACCGACATCGAATAACCCAAGGCAGTCAAAGTACCTAGCTTTTTCATAAAAGTCCGCCTGTCCATACCGCCATGTGCGTACTGGTCATACCAGTCAAAGGCTTCTTCAGGAATGTGAGTGGGTTTGTCTGCTTTTTCTATAGCGCTCATTACTCAGTTGGTCTCCGAATTGATGAATTGATTATATCATTCAAAAAAATGACATAGGTAAAATAGAAAAACCTAAGAACCTCCATCATTGCCCTCATTCCCCCGCTAAAGCGTGGAAATGAGAAGCAGATTCAAAACATCACTTTTATACGCCACACTCTTTACCATCGGATTTTACACAAGCCCCATCTATATAAAAGCGCCAGTTTTTAATGGGTTGATTGCCATCGGCTGTTTTTGTTTCGGTGTTGAGGTGGCTGGTCAGGTAATACAAGCGCTGTATGTCTTCTTTTTCGGCAGGTCCAATGGTGGCGTCGCTGAAGCGGTCTTGTAAATACATGGGTGGTATCGATTGGTTGTAGAGCTTGACAGTGACGTGGCTGAATTGGGCTTTTTGTTCGTCAGTTAAGGTCATTTGGTATGTCAATCGGTCGCTGCCGGTTTGGGTTTTGTCGGTATAATCTGGGTCTTTGCCCGCTTCGCCGAGCAATACGCCGAGCATTTGGATGTAGGGTGATTTGCTGTCTAGGTAGAATTGTTTGTCGAAGCCTTTGCCTCGGATGCGGTTGTCTTTCTTATCGCTTGCACGGCGCAAGAATGAGGTGGTGTTGTGGCCTTCGGAATCTTGGATGATTTCTTGGTAGATTTGCACTTGGTCTTGTTGATTAATCACTTGGTAATGGGGTTGGTATTTTGTTTGGCCCGCACCTCCTTTTTCGGTCGCCAAAGGCTGATCTGTAGCACCTTCTAAAATCACGCCCAAGTCATTGCTTCGACCTGATGCCCAAAGGATGTCACCTGATTGACCGTATGCCACAGTTTCAAGAAATACACGCCGGAAGCCGACGCCTGATGGCAGAAAATGTCCAGAGAGGTTTTCAACTTCAACCGATAAACCCAAAGTGTTTTCATCTGTCCATGTCATGCCCTTGATGTGGACATTGGCCGTTTGCTGGGTGGCCATTTCAATCATGGAATCACGACCAGTGATGAGTGCAGGTTGGACATTGCTGTTGACCATGTAGTCCATTTGACGCAGGCCCAAGAGCACCGGAAATTGTTGGAACATTTCGTTCAAAAATACGTTCAAGCCATGCAAAGAGTGACGCGCAAAGGTGTCACGCGGTGTCAACGTGATGTCTTCATCTGGTAATCGATGTGTGGTTGGTGCGAAGTCACTGGATTCAATGTTGGCTATTTTCATACCTTTGAGGTCGTTGTGTGTGTCGCCGACTTTGAAATCTGTTGGCATGTGGCAATCTTGACAGCTCTCAAATGTGTCTTTTTTCGAGAAGTCTGAATTAACCCATTCGAGGTGCGTGGTTTGTTCGTAGGTGGCATAAACCACCTGGCCATCTGGTGCCGTGTGCGGGTGTTTTGTGCCGTCGTTGTTGAATGTTGGCAACAAAATATTGTGGCATGAACCGCACATGTCTGAGTTGTTGATTTGTTTACCGTATTCTGGCGTGATATTGAGGGCGTTTTGCATTGGCTTCGGTACCACTTCATCCGATGGGTACGGGCCAATCACCGAGCCGGGCTTGTTGGTAACGAAATTTCCTGTGTAACCTGCCTCTGTACCCAAACCATCTTCACTGATTTGGTGGCAAACCATACATGAAATGCCATCCCTAGCCAAGGCACCGTATTTGGCGTCGTGGTTGTTTGGTGGGTTATGCTGTAACGAATCGTTCTGCCATTCCATCACCATCGATTTAGCAAAAGGTTTACCAAAAGGCACACCTTCTGGTGGCGCAATCGGGAACAAGTCTTTACATTCTTCTGATGACGGTGTGTCTAGAGCCAACTGCCTTTGTCCCATCACACCGTGACAATGAAGACAGGTGTTTTCGATGCACTTTTTCGATTCAGGCAAGTTGTTGGTTTCACTTTGTAACTGAGAAAAGAAAATCGGGTCGCGGCCTGCCAAACCCATGGGTGAAACACGCCATTCGCCATAAGGTGAAACATTGATTTTCTTGTCACTGTCTGCTTTGTCTATCAGCATATTCGCTTCGGCTGAGTTCGAATAAGTGGCATCGTGACAATTGATGCATTGATCAGATGTCAAGAATTGACCCAAGTTGCCTTTGTGTGAAAGCTGATGATCAAAGGTTTCGGCAGGCAAGCGTGATGGCCACGCTTGATCAAAACTGTTTACGCCCAAGTCGCCATAATAAGCAGCAAATGCGGCATTGATTGTAGGCAAAGGCTGAGAAAAAGGAGATGCCGTTTGCTTTTCTTTTTTAGCGTCATCTAAATTTTGGCTGTGCAGGCTTTCTCGTAAATTTGTATTCAGCTTTTTTGCATCAGCCGGATACCAGTTGTAGCGCAGGCCTTCTGAAACAAGGTTTTCCAATGACGAAAAGGTCAGTTGGCTTTCCGCTGTTGCATGACAGTTTAAACAAGCTGCGCCATATAGATTGTAAGGATAAACAACAGTATTAACATGCTCCTTGTCACTGAAAACATAACCCGTTGGATACCAGTTCTGATTTCGTGACACTGGTGCTTTAGGCGCTGCTGCTTTTTCAGTAAATGCCGTGCTGTTAATAATAGGCGGATTACCATCGCCTGTCATTGTTGGGTTGGCCCAATACCAGCCATCGTGTGTGGTATCGGTTCGGTACATGACAGTCCATGAGCTGGGCAAGCGCTTGTCATCTTGTTTGATTTGCATGCAATTGTCGGGTTTTTCAACACCCAAATTTTCATCAATATTGGCCATTTCTTTGATGATCATCGAACCAAAGGGCAAATCACCCTTACGACCTTCGCACATCCAAGCCACCACTTCAGGTGAATAATAGACCCGAACGGCTGGATGTACGCCGTAACTTTCGCCTTTTCCAATCGGCCCCACATAGGGACCTGTTAAGCGCCATTCCTTGTCATGCGCCCAATTCAATTTGTGATCATAGGTTCTAGATCGCAAGAAATCACGCAGCACAAAATCAAAAGCATTTTTCTTTTTCAAGTCTGTCAGTTGCCCAGGTTCAAGCAAGAATTCTACATCTTCTCGCCAATTCAATGCCTGATCAGATGGCATATTGGCTTCACACCATGCTTTACCGGCTTTTTTTGTTATTAATGGATCAGGTTTTGAACACACCCAGTCTTGTGGATTTTCGGGCAGAGACTTGGGTGGTAAGGCTTGAGAACTGGACGAAAAAAGTATAAAGAAAAGAATCGCAAAAAATAAAAAGCGCGTGCACATAACAAACCCCTAAATTTGGTTAAAAAATTACTCACACACCCTAAACATGTTAGTTGATTATGCTTTTCAATGCAATCACATACACGTTCACCTTTTAATCAAAGTACATTCATTTTCTCAATACCGACAAAGAAACCACCGACAAAAACAGCATCACCACAACAAAGGGTAAACTCACCATAATGATGCCATGCCAACCAAATCGAAACACCACCCAGCCAGCAAGTAATGATGAAGCACCTTGAAAAGCAAAAACACTGAAGTCATTGATGGCTTGCACTTTGTGCTTTTCAGGTTCTTGATAGCTGCGAGGCAATAAAGTCGTACCGGCAAAGAACAAAAAATTCCAGCCGATGCCCAACACCACCAAAGCCCACCAATAATGCACCAGTTGATGACCTTGTGTTGCTATCAATAAGACCACCACAAACATCAAAGTACCTACCATGATAAAATATTTAATGGGAATTTTTTGCCCTAACCAGATGGTCAAAAGTGATGGCAGATACATTGCCGACACATGTGACTGAATCACCCACTTGGTGTGTTCCAGGCTGTGTCCATGCAAATTGTGCATGCTCAAAGGCGTGGCTGTCATGATGAAACTCATCAAACCAAAACCTAAAGCGGCTGCCATCATGGCAATGACAAACACTGGCTGCTTAATGATGTCAATCAATGGCCTGCTGCTTTGCGCCACATCATGTGCAACAACTGGAGGATTTTTAAATTGACTGACAATCAAGATTGCCACAAATGACATTGCAGCCATGATGATGAATACAAAAGCATAGCTCCCGTCTGCTGCCAGCCAGCTGAATGACAAACGCTGTGACAACAAAGCCACTTCTGGACCAATCAAAGCAGCAAAAATACCAGTGAACATCAATATCGAAATGGCCCGAGGTATCAATGCCTTGTCCGATAAAGATTCCATGGCGGCAAAACGCAGTTGCTGACCAAAAGCGCCGGCACAACCCAGCAAAAAACCAGCCACATTGAACAGCAGGAAATTGGATTTTAAAATAGCCAAACTAACCAGCAAGTGACCGAGCACACTGGCAGAAAACCCAAACATCACGGCCTGTCTTCTGCCCCAACGTTTGGCCAGAAGCGCAGCAGGTACCGTGGCCGCGGCCACACCGGCAATCATCATTCCCAAAGGCAGCGTCACCAAACTGGGATCAGGCGTCATTTCGGTTGAAATGATCCCGCCCACAAAAACCATCACAGGAGCGGCGGCCATCACCAAAGGTTGGGCCAGAAACAGCAATGTGATGTTGGTTGGCAAGCCCGCTTTGCGCTGAATCAACAGCGCACATACAATCAAAACGGTAAAAATAACAATCAGGTTAAGCATCTGGCCAGTCTATCAGCATAACAGTCCCAAATCCATCACCCAGTTTTGGGTATTTAACGAATAAACCACTGACATCACAATGACACCACAGCGGTTAATTTTCATTCGTTGCTTACACCTTTTTTGTGAACATTTCTCATGCAACAATAAAACCCCAACTGCGCTAAAATACCCGCCATGAAAAACAGCCAATTCAATGAACAAAAAAAAGACCACAAAGTCCAACAAATCATCCTGATTGAAGGCATTTATAATGTCATCGTGTTGCTATTAAAAGCCGTAGTGGGTTTTGCCACAGGCTCTTTGGCCATATTGGGTGATGCGGTACATTCTTTGACCGATGTGATGAATAACATCGTGATTTGGTTGGTGATGCGGGTGGCCAAGAAACCGGCCGATGACGATCATCCTTACGGCCACAGAAAATTCGAAACCATGGCAGTGTTTGCTTTGGCCTCATTGCTCGTTGTTTTGGCTGTTGAATTAATCCTGATGGCGTTTCGCTCAGAAACAAAAGCCGTGGTCAGTGAACCCTGGGGCTTGGCCTTGATGGTTATGGTTTTGATGATGAACTTGGGCGTGTCTTTTTGGGAACGACATTGGGCCAAAAAACTGAACTCAGATATTTTATTGGCCGATGCCCAGCACACCCTGTCCGATGCCTTGACCACTGTTTTGGTAATTGTCAGCTGGCAATTGTCGGCCATGGGTTACTTGTGGTTGGACAAACTCTGTGCCATTGGTGTGGCGGCTTTGGTGCTGTATATTGCTTTTGGTTTATTTCAAAAAGCCGTGCCTATTCTGGTGGACGGCTTTGCCATAGACCCTGATGAATTGACTCAGGTGGTCAATGAAATCCAAGGTGTAGAAGAAGTCAGGCAAGTCCGCTCACGCTGGATTGGCTCGGTCAAAGCCGTGGATTTGGTCATCGCGGTCGATGCCACACTGACCACCAAAGCCTCGCATGACATCGCTGATGCCGTTGAACACAGCATCATGCAAACCTTTGATGTGGCCGATATTTCAATTCATGTGGAACCGTTTGAGTGATTCATCACTTGGCTGTTTTTTCAAAAACCAAAATAAAGCGGTCGGTTTTGCCACGCATGTCTTTATCAAACACACTTTTGCTGTGATCGTCTTGCGCGTTATTTAAGGCTGTTGACTCGGCCAGCAATTTAAAACCATAAGATTCAATCACTTTTATCGCGTAACCCTTTTCAATGCGATGTAAGGATTTAGATACCGTGTCTTTTGTGCCTGTCGCTGCGGCATGGTCAACAATCATAAAGCGTCCATCCGATTTCAAGCCACGGTATATTTGGCCCATAAAATCATCCCGATCAATTTGGGGCCAACCATTTTCTGAGTCATCGAAAAATAAATCATGAAAAGACATGATGATCATGGCGGCATCCAGTCCACCTGCTGGCATGCCTAGATTACCCACCTCACGGTCATGTTGAACCATTTGTTTCAAAGTGTTTTTTGCCATCCGTGCTTTCAAAGCTTCACCGACAAAATTTTTATAGGCTTGGTTGTTGTGCAAATACACTTTGCCTTTAGGCCCAACAATGCGTGCCAGCAGCTCCGAATAATAGCCACCGCCGGCAAAGACATCGAAAACATGGTCGCCAGATTTGACACCCAACAATTTCAAAGTCACATCAGGCCGACTTCGCTCATCCCTTTTGATGTCCCCAGCGGTTCTGTCTTTGGCCGCCAATATGGCACCCAAGCCAGAATGACCAGGTGATTTTTGAGCTTGTTGATCAGCAATACCCCATGTCGCTTGTAAAGCCAAAACCAAACAAATGATGTGTTTCATAAATATTCTCAATGTACGAAATGAATCATAGATATTAGCATAGGCTAAGCCAAAGTGAACATGAAAAAAGTTACAAATTCACAATATTACTGTCAGGACAAACAAAACCACCAGAAAACCGGAAAATAGAAAACACTTTCATCTGACAAGACTGGATATTGCTGATAGTGCCTTAATGCCATTTCCTGACAGCCATCCTTAACAAGCGCTGACGTGTAAACGCTCCCATGCGGGAGCATTTACAAAGTCAAAATTAATTTTGTTCAAAACCGTTCCTAAAGATCAAATCAACCCACTCATAAGCACCAGCATCTGAAGTAAAATCATCATTTCGAGTATTACCTTCAATATCAAGAATATTAAAGAAATTTGGAACCAAGTCTTTGGCAGGAGATTGATATTGTAAGCGGTAATTGCCTGCTTCTTGATTTACAAACAGTGGGTCGGTTTGTAAGGTGTTTTCATAACCCAGGGCTTCATATTGAATCACAGAATCTGACACGATGATTTGCGTGTCGTTTTCTTTGAAATCAATATTTGAATTGCCCCACATGACCCCGCCTTTGAATCTGATCACGCCTGGAGATTGTGTGCTGAACATCAATGATGTGCTGCCGTTACGATAGTTATCAGCCAATGTGACGTTTTCAAAAACCAATTCCGACCCTTCATACTGTGACTTAAAGGCCGCCACTAATCCAGCATTGCGATTATTTGTGATTAACGTATTTTCGACTTGTATCGAACTTTTAGAAGAATGTATTAAACCATGATGCCAATTGTCTGAAATAACGGCCTGGTCAATTGATGCCAAAGAATTATTCTTGGCCATTAAGATACCAAATTCATTGCGTAAAAACTTGGCACATGGTGGTTGAGAACAGTTTGAGTCAACTGTTAATGTTGTTTCATCGTCAATAATAATGGCCTTACTGTTTTTATTATCAGAAATTTCTGTGTCACTGAGAATGACCGTACTGACACTGGTCGCAAATATGGCGCTGCCATCTATGGTAATTAAGTTTTCATCATTGGATTGATTGAAACTCAAACGTGTGCCTTCAAAGGTCTGAAAATAACCTGTTTGGACATGAACACCTGCACCCGATGTACTTTGATTGTAACTGACATCAACTGGTCCAAAAACGCCACCCACTTTTCCAAGCTGAGCGATACAATCATACAAAGCCATGCCACCACCATAAGAATCTTCAGCAGTTGTGATATTACCTTGTGCCACACCTTCATGAAATCGGCCCACTTTTGCATTGGCCATTGATAATCGGGCTCCAGAACAGACAATCCCACCACCTGCGGTAATGGCGGTGTTGTTAAAAATCTCAGTATGTTCAGTGATTCTTAAATCAGCCTCACCTGAAACCACAATGCCGCCACCAACGTTTGAATGATTGTTATGAATTTTACTGTTTCGTAACGTCACAGTACCGTCTCCAACAATATACAAACCTGATGACGACTGATCTATTCCAATAAGTT
>JAUIHY010000302.1 GCA_030432115.1 Gammaproteobacteria bacterium
AAATTTATGCGTTCAAACACCTCAATCCCAAAACTTTTTTCGGTTTACCAGGCATGGTGGCAGATTCTTTGCCTGACCGATTCGGCAATTCGATATTAAATCAATGGATGCTCAGAAAAGGCCGCAACAAACCAATCACACCACTAGAACGATTACAGTACACGGGTACCAGAGGCATGGGTGCTTTGGAATACCGGCCACAATTGGAATCAAGTGCGCTGACTGAAGCACAACAAATCGAGGTGGATGAATTGCGCCTGTTGGCACAGGATGTGGTGAACAGCAGAACGGCGTTGCATGTCAGTGTGGAGCATAATCCAGATGCACTTAAACCTTTAATTGCTGTTGGCACCAGTGCCGGTGGTGCCAGACCCAAAGCGGTGCTGGGCTTCAATGATGATTTTTCCCAAGCCGTCAGTGGTCAAGTCAGTTTACCCAAAGGCTACACACATTATTTGATGAAATTTGATGGCGTCACAGAACATAATCAGAACGAAGAAACCTTTGGAGACCCACAGGGCTATGGCGTTTGTGAATATGTGTATTCATTGATGGCAAAACAATGTGGCATTGAGATGATGCCATGTTATTTATTGGAGGAGGGCAGTCGCCGCCATTTTCTGACTCAGCGGTTTGATCGAGTAGGCAATCAAAAAATCCACATCCAAACCCTCACAGCCATGGCGCATGTGGATTACCAAACACCAGGGTCATTTTCCTATGAGGAACTATTTCAAGTTGCAAGGCAGTTAAAACTGCCCAAGGAAGATGCCTTGCAACTTTACAAAAGGATGTGTTTTAACATCATGGCGATGAACAATGACGACCACTCAAAGAATTTTGCTTTTATGCTTAAAGGTGGGCGTTGGCGATTGGCTCCAGCCTATGATATGGCTTATTGCTATGCACCGAATAACCCTTGGGTGAGTCAGCATTGGATGCGGGCTGCTGGTAAAAGAAAAGACCACAACAAGTCGGATTTATTGGCCGTGGCCAAAAGCAGTTTTAAATCCGTCAACCGTCAGGTTTTCATCGACATCATTGATGAAGTGAGCGAGGCATTGTCACAATTCAGCCATTTGGCCAAGGTACATGACATCCCCAAGGCTTTGACCCAAGAAGTCGAAAAACACTTGTGGTAAGCTAAACCCAGACTTACTTATTCAGCACAGGGTATAGGTGTAGTAAGCAGCCACGACCGGCAAAAGTCAGCTGGTAATGCGGCTCTGTATCTAAGTTTTCAATTTTTTCCAGCACGCCTTTTTCAATCAAGAAATCTAACATCGCCACTGACAGTTTTTGGGCTTTGATCTTATTGGCCTCTATCTTACCGCTGATGTCCAGTTTCTCACCCAGCCCTTGTTTGGCATCTGATGCCATTTTTGATGTGCGGTGTAGGGTGGACTTGATTTCTTTTGATGCAAGGTCTAATTTAGCCGCAATGTCCAGGCGTGTGGCCATGCCTTTGGCGGCATAAACAGCCTTAAGGATTTTGGCTTCCATTTCAGACAACTCGGGCATGGGACCGGTGTAGGCTGGGAACTGTGTTTCGGGGAATTTTCCTTGAATGTTTTTGTATGATTCTTGGATGGCACGGATGTCTTCTTCTTTGTT
>JAUIHY010000096.1 GCA_030432115.1 Gammaproteobacteria bacterium
TGTGGGGCAAACCCATGTGGGGCACCTATTGGGATTGGGATGCGCGCATGACCTCTGAGTTGATTTTGCTGTTCTTATATATTGGTGTCATGGCCATGTATGCGGCTTTTGATGATGAGCCTCGAAAGGCTGCACGTTTGACCGCTCTGGTCGCCATCATTGGCCTGGTGAATTTGCCCATCATTCACTATTCTGTTTACTGGTGGTCCAGCATTCACCAAGGCTCCAGTGTCAGCTTAACCGGTGGCTCTGGCATCAAGGATTGGGACATGCTCAGGCCTTTGTTGGTGATGGCATTGGCCACCAAATTTTATTACGGTTATTCGATGTTGCATCGAGCTCGAAGTTACCTTCTTAAAACAGAAGGCAAAAAACAATGGGTATTAGAGGCTTTGGGCATTCAAAAATCAAATAAGGAGCAAAAGCATGGCTGAATGGTTTGATATGGGTGGTTATGGTTTTTATGTTTGGGGCTCAATGGCTTGTTTCTTTGTGGTGATGGGCTATGACTTCATCGGTTTACAATTGAAAAAAAGAAACGTTCACAGACAAGTAAAATCTTTAAACAAAAGGAAACGCAAATGACACCAACCAGAAAAAAACGTTTGATGTTGATTGTTTTGGTGTTTGCGGGCGTGGCCGTAGGCACTGGCATTTTTTTATTGGCTTTCAAAGAAAACATCATGTTTTTTAAAAGCCCAACAGAAATCGCCGCTGGCGATTTTCCAGCACAACGCAGTTTTCGCATCGGCGGCATGGTCAAAGACCATTCCTTAATACGGGCAGATGATTCTTTGAAAGTGTCTTTTGTGGTCACCGACCACCAACATGACGTAACGGTTGAATATGAAGGCATATTGCCTGACTTGTTCAGAGAAGGACAAGGGGTGGTGGCGATTGGAAAAATGCACAACACCGAACTTTTTGTCGCCGAGGAAGTGTTGGCCAAACACGATGAAAATTACATGCCACCTGAGGCAGCAGCGGCCTTGGAAGCGGGCAAAAAAGCTGGGAACGACTCAAAAACCCAATACAATTCAGGAGAACAGAACTGATGTTAGCCAGTATTGGGCAATTTAATTTAATTGTGTCATTGGTTTTGGCCGTGATGCTGGCCATCATTCCCATGGTGGGGTATGCCAAGAACCACAATGGATTGATGCAATTGGGCAGACCATTGGCCTATGTTTTATTCACAGTGGTTTTGAGTTCTTTTCTGATATTGATTGCATTGTTTGTGCTGCAAGATTTCACGGTGACCTATGTGTGGCAGCATTCTTCTTTGACCCTACCCTTGCGATACCGCATCACCGCCACCTGGGGAGCACATGAAGGCTCTATTCTGATGTGGATTACCATCCAAGCTTTGTGGGTGGCCGCTGTGGCCAAATTCAGCAAAGGCTTGCGCCAGGATGAAATTGCCCGCGTGCTTTCGGTACTGGGCGTTATCACTGCCGGTTTCATTGCTTTTATTCTGTTCACTTCCAACCCTTTTGAACGCACATTTCCTGCGCCATTTGATGGCCGAGACTTGAATCCTTTGTTGCAAGATTTTGGCATGATAGTACACCCACCATTGTTGTATTTTGGCTATGTGGGCCTCTCGGTGGCTTTTGCTTTGTCCGTGGCGGCATTGATTGGTGGCAAAATTGATGAACATTGGATTCGTTGGTCGCGTAAATGGACCAACATGGCTTGGGCTTTTTTGACCATGGGCATCATCCTCGGCAGCTGGTGGGCCTATTATGAGCTCGGCTGGGGTGGCTGGTGGTTTTGGGACCCTGTTGAAAACGCTTCATTCCTGCCTTGGCTGGCTGGTACCGCTTTGATTCATGTTCAGGCCGTCAGTGAACGCAAGAATGCTTTCCGCGGCTGGACAGTCTTATTGGCCATCACCGCTTTTTCACTCAGCGTACTTGGAACGTTCTTGGTGCGTTCCGGCAGCATCACATCTGTACACAGTTTTGCTGCTGATCCCACCCGTGGACTGTTTATTCTGGGTTTGCTGACCTTGTTCGCAGGTGGTGCTTTGAGCCTGTTCGCTTGGCGAGCTCACAAACTCAAGTCGACAGAATCTGTTCATTTTGATTCCAAAGAATTCATGCTGCTGGCCAACTCTTTGATTTTTATCGTCGCCACATTCACTGTCCTGCTCGGCACCATTTTCCCGATGATTTTTGAAGCCTTTGGCCAGAAAATTTCTGTGGGTGCGCCCTATTTTGGCCTGATGTTCTTTTTGATCATGATTCCCATGGCTTTGTTGCTACCACTGGGCACTCAAATTCGTTGGCACAAGGGCTCACTCAAAGCCGGTGTGCGTGAGTTGGCACCTTATGCTGTATCTGCTGTTGTGTTCACTGCTTTGACTGTTTGGTTGGTTGGTGGCATGAATGTGCGAGGCACCATGGGTTTATTGGGAGCATTTTGGGTTTTTGTTGCCACAACTGGCCAGCTTATTAAACACCGAGGACAAAAAAACGCCAGTTTCTTGGGCATGACCGTGGCCCATTGGGGCGTTGCGGTGTTTTTGTTTGGCATGTCTATGGTAGAACATGCCGACACAGAAAAAGACGTGTTGATGAAACCCGGCCAAGTGATTGAATTGCATGACCTGTCTTTTGAATTCAAAGGCGTTCAATGGGTTGAGCAAGAAAATTACAGGGCCCAACAGGGCCAGGTGGTAGTTTCAAAAAATGGCCAAACCATAGACACATTAACGCCACAGAAGCGGCATTACCCAAAACAACAAAACCCAATGACCGAGGCCAGCATTTACCCGGGGTTCACACGTGACATTTATGTCTCATTGGGTGAACAGGTGAATGACCAAGGTGCTTGGGCTGTTCGTATTTACATCAAACCATTCATTCGCTGGATGTGGTTTGGTGGTATTTTGATGTTGGCCGGTGCCACTTTGGCTTTGTTCAGTGCCCGCATTCGTCGCGCGGAGCAAAAACAATTCAATCATTTGATGGAACACGAACTGGCATTGAAGCAAGGAGGTCGCACAGCATGAAAAAAGTACTTATAGCTGTTCTGCCGCTGGCTGTATTTGTCACTTTGGTTGTGTTGTTGTACGTGAACATGGGTACCCATTCCGAACGCCTGCCCTCGCCTTTGGTGGGTAAACAGTTACCCGTTTTCAAGTTAAACACCTTATACAGCGGAAAAACCCTGACACAAGATGATTTCAAAGGCCAAGTGTGGTTGATGAATGTCTTTGGTTCTTGGTGCCCTAGTTGTCGCGTTGAGCACCCCGTCATCTCAGATTTGGCCCAATCGGGTGTGGTTAAAGTCGTTGGCTTCAATTGGAAAGATGAATTTGTCGATGCTGACCGTTGGTTGAAACAATTTGGTAACCCTTATGATGAAATTTTGGTGGACTTGAAAGGAGATGTGGCCATTGATTTTGGCGTTTACGGTGCACCTGAGAACTTTTTGATTGATAAGAATGGCGTGATTCGCTACAAATTGGTGGGTAATCTGACACCTGAAATCATCAACAATGAATTGTTACCTTTGATTAAGGAGCTGAATCAATGAGAAAAGTTTTACTGCTGTTATTGTTTGTTTCAAGCGCTCAAGCCATAGAGGTTTATTCATTTGAAACCGCTGAACAAGAAGCGTTGTATCAAGCGGTTACCAAAGAACTGCGCTGTTTGGTTTGTCAAAACCAAAACTTGGCCGATTCGGATGCCGGTTTGGCCACCGACTTGAAAGACAAGGTGGCGGCTTTTGTGATTGAAGGCAAAAGCCAAGAAGAAATCACACAGTATATGATTGAGCGCTATGGTGAGTTTGTCAGTTACCAACCACCTTTGAATGCCAGCACATTATTTTTATGGCTTTCACCCTTGCTGCTGCTGTTGATTGGTGGCGTGGTTTTGGTGATGAAAATCAGGAGCACCCAGCATGATTGATCACATTTGGTTTGTCCTCATTGGCCTGGCAGTGACCATGATCACCTATGTTTTGTGGTTGAGGCAACAAAAACAAAGCAAAAAAGCATGGCTGCTAAAACAAATTCAATCACCCAATGCCGACAAAGCCAACTTGGTTGCCGCTTTGGAGCGTTTGAATCAACAACCTCTGGCTAAACACAAAGCATTGTTATTGATTTTAGTGATGATCACACCCATGGCATTGCTGTTACAGCAGCTATATTTTGATAACCAACAAGCCCCTGCTCTGGACCCCAATCAACAATCCGAAACACCAGATTTGGCCACTGCCATCAGACAGTTGGAAGCCAAGCTCGCTAACAACCCAGATGACATCCAAGGCCAATTGCTTTACGCCCAAAGCATGGTGGCGATGAAGCAATACGACAAAGCCGCCAAAGCATATGAAAAGGCCAACCAATTACAACCTGACGATGCCGCTTTGTTAACAGAATGGGCTGAAGCCATTGCCTTCAGAGACAACACGGGTAGTTTTCTGGGACAACCCAGCAACTTGTTAAAACAAGCCATCGAAATCAACCCCAAGCATCAAAAAGCGATGTGGTTATACGGCATAGTTTTGTATGAACAACAACAGTTTGAATCCGCAGAACTTATGTGGACTGAATTGATGACCATGGTTGAAAGCCCTGGTGTACAAAGCACACTGTTGAAACAAATCAACCAAGCCCGACAAGCACTGGGCAAGCCAAGCCTTTCAGCAGTTGATATCAATGGGAATGACAACTCAAGCACAGGCACCACAACTGCTGCGCCATCAAATGCCCAATACAGCGTCACTTTGACCTTAGACGGTGATGCAACATCATTGCCTGAAACGGCCACGGTTTTCGTTTTTGCCCGATCTACGGATGGCATGCCGATGCCCATAGCGGCACAAAAAATCACCGCACCTTTCACTTGGCCCATAACCGTGACCTTGAATGACACGCACAGCTTACAAAGTAACCGCTTGCTCAGTCATTTTGAAGTCTTTAACCTTTCGGCCTTGATAAGCGACAGCGGTGCCATCGAAGACAAAAGCTGGGAATCAGAAACATTGACTGCCCAGGACAATAGTAACAAAACATTGATTTTAAAGAGATTACAACCATGAGTACAAACGTCAGAAAAGTACCCGAATTAAACCTCATTGAATACTTAGAAGGCACTGAACTAGAAAAACAGCGTTTCGTTGATAATTTTTATAACGGTTTGGTCGATTATGGTTTCATCGTATTGAACCCGCACGATTTTGATTTTGATTTGGTCGATAAGAACTACGAAATTTTCAAAGATTTTTTTGCATTGCCTTTAGAAACCAAACAAAAATACAACATCCAAGATGGCGGCCGACGCGGTTATGTACCTAAACTTCAGGAACACGCCAAAAACAATGCCAATCCAGACCTCAAAGAATTCTGGCATGTGGGCCGTGATGTGCCGAAGGACCATCCTTTGTACGCTGAATATGGTGATAATGTGGTTCCTACTGAAATTGCTGACTTCCACAAAAACACCTATGCTTTATACGAACAATTAGATCGCACTGCATTGGCGATGTTCCGCTCTTTGGCCACGGCTTTGGATGTACCTCAAGATTATTTTGCCCAAATGACCGAGAATGGTAACTCAATACTGCGAGCCATCCACTACCCACCGATGACTGAATTTGCTTTACCGGGTTCTTTGCGTGCGGCAGCTCATGAAGACATCAATTTAATCACACTGCTGGTTGGTGCCACCGAAAGTGGTTTGGAGTTATTAGATCGTGACGGCCAATGGTTGGCTGTAGAAAGCACACCTCGCCAGATTGTGGTCGATTCAGGCGACATGTTGTCGCGCATTTGTAACGAAGTGATTCCAGCAACAACACACCGCGTGGTCAATCCCACCAATGACACCAGCGCGCGCTATTCCATGCCGTTTTTCTGCCATCCTCACTCTAACGCCATGCTCAGTTGCATCCCATCATGTAAAGGCAGCGGCGCCAAATATGAAGACATCACGGCAGGTGATTTTTTGAACCAGCGCTTGAAAGAAATTGGTTTAACCCAATAAACAACCCCAAATTTTGTCACAGCAAAACCACATTTGCTGTGACAAAATTTGGCATATTTGCACTTCTGGTTTTTACCCAAATTTCAAAATAGAATACAGCCGTTGCTATCAATCAAGCAGTCTCTCAATCGCTATCCTCTTTTAAAACATTTTTTTGCTTTTTTCTGCAATATTCTTTAAGATAACTAACAAGTTTCAAAACATAAAAATTATGGCAAGAATATTAATCATAGATGACTCTCCTTCTCAATTGTACGGCATGCAAAAAATTGTTGAGAAATTGGGCCATGAAACCATTTTGACCGAAAATGGTAAAGAGGGGATTCAAATAGCCAGAGAGCAACTGCCTGATTTGATTCTGATGGATGTGGTGATGCCAGATCTGAATGGTTTCCAAGCCACCAGAAAAATCAGCAAAGATGAACGAACAGCGCACATTCCTATTGTGATTGTGACCACCAAAAAACTAGAAACTGACCGTGTTTGGGGCATGAGACAAGGTGCCAAAGAATATTTGGTCAAACCAGTTACCGAGAAAGCCTTGAAAGAGGTGATTGAGGCCAACCTCGGATAAAGGGCCTTTAGCCTGAAAGGGTGAAACGGCTCTGATCATTCAACGAGCACCCCGACTCGTGCGGGGTGTTGGTTGCTAGTCCTTTGTTATTCACCACTTTATTTCAATCCTGAAATCTCGCCCATAAATTGTCGATAATATGCCAATTCTTTGATTGATTCTTGAATATCAGCCAAAGCCAAATGTTGGCCACTCTTGCTGAACCCTTCCAACAATTGCGGATTCCAACGCCTGATTAATTCTTTGATGCTGCTGACATCAATTTGTCGGTAATGAAAAAAGTTTTCTAATTTTGGCATCCATTTGGCCAAAAAGCGCCTGTCCTGACAAATGCTGTTACCACACATCGGTGAGGTGTGGATGTCCACATGCTCCTGAAGGAATTCAATGGTCATGGCTTCGGCATCTTTTAAACTGATGTCTGAAGACACCACCCGATCCCACAAACCAGAATTACTGTGGTGTTCGGTATTCCAATCATCCATGGCTTCTAAAACACTTTCAGGTTGATGCACAGCCAAAGACGGACCTTCAGCGATGATATTCAAGTCTTTGTCCGTAACAATGGTGGCGATTTCAATGATTTTATCTTTCATCGGGTTCAAACCGGTCATTTCTAAATCGATCCAAATCAAATGTGACTTCTTGTCCATGGCTGTTAATTCCTCAATAAAAAAGGCTATTTTAGTCTAAAATGTGACCATGACTGAAACTTACCGCGTCACATCGACACAAAAAAACACAGCCAGCCTGATACACACCAACACCCATCAGGCCATCAATGCTTTTTTCCCTAGAAAACTCAAGCCCATTTGTGGCGATGAAGTCTTGGTTGAAACACTCAAAAGCGAATACCGCATCAAGAAAATCAACCGACGCCAAAACAGCTTTTGTCGCGCGGACAACAGAGGTCGAAAACAGCACATCGCCGCCAATGTAGATCAAATCATGATCGTCATGGCTGTGGAACCGGCACCCACCCGCGACATATTGAACCGCTATTTGGTGGTGGCTGAAATCGAAGGCATCACACCCTTATTGGTGTTTAACAAGGCCGATATAGACCCACTCTTTTTCGTCAACACCATCAACCAATATGAACAATTGGGCTACCAAACCTACAAAACCTCACACAAAGACCCCAATACAGTGATTGAATTAAAACAACAACTGGCTAACAAAACCACCATCTTGGCAGGACAGTCTGGGGTGGGCAAATCGTCATTAACTGAATTGATGTTGCCAGAAGTGAAGCTTAAAACAGGGAAACTTTCAGACAAAACAGGTAAAGGCGCACACACCACCAGTGTCACGCAGATGTACCACGACGCCACACTCAACGCAAACATCATCGACTCACCAGGCGTTTGGGAATACGGCCTGTGGCTGATGGACGCAGCAGAAATCGCCTCTGGTTTTATTGATTTCGATGATTATATGGGTCAATGCAAATTCAGCAACTGCACCCACATACACGAACCAGGCTGCGCCATCATGAACGCCGTTAAACAAGGCCTCATCAAAACCAACCGATACGAGTCCTACCTGCGCATCGTAGATTCAATGAAATACTGGAGCTGACATGAACATCAACCACTGTAACCTCTGCGGCCACCCAACAACACAAAGCATCCCAGAAGGTGATGACAAACCGCGAGCAGTTTGCGCCAACTGCGGACACATCCAATACCAAAACCCCAAAATCGTCAACGCCTGCATCGTCGAACACGAAGGTAAAATCCTGCTCGGCAAACGCACCATTGAACCTCGCAGCGGCTGTTGGAACGTCCCGGCAGGCTTTATGGAAAACGGCGAATCAACTAGATCTGGCGCGATCCGAGAGGTCAAAGAAGAATGCTTGGCTGACCTGAAAAATGTCACCCTGTTCGGTGTCTATAACATCGTTCAAAGAAACCAAGTCCACGTCTATTTCCGAGGTGAACTGGCACACCCACATTACGGCGCCGGCGCCGAAACATCAGAAGCCAAATTCTT
>JAUIHY010000097.1 GCA_030432115.1 Gammaproteobacteria bacterium
AATTTTCGCCACCAGAGCTGCAAAATTGGCATTCACTTCACTGGCTTTCGCGGGTGTATTGGGTGAAAAGTTATGTGGTACCGAAACGCCACCTGCTTGCGCCCAGCACGAAACTGACAGCATCAATGAAATGTTAAATATTTTCTTCATGATTTTTCCTCGTATCGACTTATATTCTGGAGTAGAAAAGTTTTTCACTCCTCTCAATACTGGTATGCGCATAAACGCGAGGAAAGTGGACATTATTTTATTGTGATGGCTTAATTCTCAACCAGCAACATTTGTATTCAATCACTAAACTGCCATTTAAACGGCTTCTCAAACCGATTGGTCAACCATGAACCTTCGTTCTATGAATTCGTAATTCAACCAAGCCAACAACATCACAGCGGCTGTAGCCACAGCATAGAACAACCAACCAGACAGGAAAACTGACAATAACTTAAACACGGTCAAATGCCACAACAACAACCCGTAACTCAGATTGCCCAAACGCTGGCACCACATGCCCGAGAACCAATGCATCAATGCTTTTGAAAGCAATGACCATTGACCAATGGCATGAACCAACAAACCCACGGTAATGGCAATGAGTGGATCAAAAAACAAAGCACCCAAACCATACCAAGAGATCATTCCCATGTTTATCATCAAAAAACTAACGGCACTCAATAAGCCACACAGGCTCAACCAACCAAGATGCAGCTGTTTGTTTCCCCCTTGTACATAAGCCAAAGCCATGCCAACAGCCACATACCCCAAAATACCAGGTAAGTGATTCACATTATCTATGTGCAGTGATGCTGGCTGCCACTGGTAAACCACCATCCAACGATACACCAACATGACCGCAAAACAGGCGAACAGAAACCGAAGAACACCCAGAAATTTCATCATATACATGAGCGTGGGAAATATCAGGTAAATCAACATCAAGACACTTAAAATTGACCAAACTGCATTCATGGGACTGGCATACAGAGGCGGCAGATGAAATAACAGCAAAAAATGGCCGAAAATGTCACCAAAACCGCTGAATGTCTCCAGTTCAAAAAAGGCAAAAAGTAACCACAACAGCAAAAAACTGACAAAATAGGAAGGATACAGGCAGGCCAATCGCCGAATTATATAAGGTCCGAAGGCATTGTCTTTGGCTTCATTATTCATCCAAGCAGCGGTCATGGCATAAGCCACCAACATAAACAACAAGTGAATGCCTAACCAACCCAAAAGGAACAGATGGTTCAGCACGGGCACATCCAAAAATCCATTGCGGGTCAAGTAAAAAGAAATCACCCACAAGACCAAAACCCCTCGGATACCATGCAAACATTGATTCACAGAACTGACTCAAGAAAAATATCCGCTTTGTTATATCATAAATGCGTCAGGAAGGCGCGAATACTTGACAATACGCATGCGTATGGTGACAATAGTAAGCACTCCTAATTTTAAACAGCACGACCATGATTTTTGAAAACACAAAAGTGGCGGTTGTGGATGGTTTACGAACACCATTCATGAAAGCCCCAACAGGTAAAGCGCAAGATTTGAAGGCCTACGATTTGGCCCGACATGCTTTGAACCAGCTCAAACACCGTTATTCATTTTTGGAAAACGACACAGACCAAATCACTTTGGGCAGCGTGATTCAAAATTCAGCCACTTCCAACATTGCCCGTGAAGCGATGATTGGTGCAGGTTTCAATTTGGATACACCCGCCTACTCTGTCACCATGGCTTGCATTTCAGCCAATGTCGCGATCAGCAATTCAGCCCAGGCGATTCAGTCAGGTGCGGCAAAAATTGCCATCGCTGGCGGTGTGGAGTCATCATCAGATGCACCCGTGCGCATTTCTGACGCTTTGAAGAAAACCCTGATGGCAGCCCAAAAAGCCAAAGGCATGGGTGGTATGTGGCAGGTGTTCAAACAATTCAAATTCAAATCATTGGCACCTGTGGCACCGGCCATTGCCGAATTTTCAACCGGTTTGACCATGGGTCAAGACGCTGATCAATTGGCGGCCAAATTTGGTGTCACGCGCGAAGCACAAGACGAGTTTGCTTTGAATTCACACAAAAAAGCTGCCCAAGCTTGGGCCGATGGCAAATTCAATGAAGAAGTGGTGGCCATGCCAATTCAACCCAAATTCGACGTAATTGAACAAGACGACACGTTTTATGCCGACTCTTCTATGGAAAAACTGGGTAAATTGCGACCTGCTTTTGTGCGTCCGCATGGCACCATAACAGCAGGTAATGCCTCTCCGATTACCGATGGTGCGGCCGTCAGTTTATTGATGGACAAAGATGAAGCCAAAAAACGTGGCTTGGCCCACGATGTGTTATTGAAAGGCTTTGCCTTTTCAGGTTCCAATCCACAAGGTGAATTGTTGCTGGGTCCTGCTTACACCATGCCTAAATTATTAAATGAAGCAGGTTTGACCATTGATGATGTTGATGTGTTCGAAATTCACGAAGCCTTTGCTGGCCAAGTGCTGGCGAATCTTGCCGCTTTACAGGATGAAGATTTCTGTAAAAATGCACTGGGCTTGGACAAAGCCTTTGGCGAAATTCCCATGGAAAAGGTCAACACCCAAGGTGGCTCATTGTCCTTGGGTCATCCTTTTGGTGCCACAGGTTCTCGCATATTGACTTCTGCCATGCGCCGCTTGCGCGAAACTGACGGCAAATACGCGCTGATTTCAGCTTGTGCTGCGGGCGGCTTGGGTTCTGCAATCTTATTACAACGTGAGGTGTGATCATGAGCAATTTTAAAGTGACAAAAGAAAACGGCATCGCCACCATCGTTATGGACCAAGCCGGCTCGGAAGTGAACACCCTGTCTGTTTCACTGTTGGACGAATTCAAAGCTTTGTTGGATGATTTTGAAAACGACGGCGATTGCAAAGCGGCGGTTTTGACCTCGGGTAAAGACAATTGTTTTATCGCGGGTGCTGACATCAATGATTTCATCAACATCACAGATTCTGAAAAAATCGAACAACTGTCACGCGACGGCAACGCCATTTTAACTCGACTGTCTAACATGAAAAAACCGGTCATAGCTGCCATCAATGGTGCTTGTTTGGGTGGTGGTTTGGAAGTGGCTATGGCCTGTCATTACCGCATCGCCAGCACCGACAAGAAAACCGTTTTTGGCCTGCCAGAGATGAAACTGGGCTTACTGCCCGGCGGCGGCGGCACCCAGCGCCTGATTAAATTGACCAATTTACGCTTCGGCTTGGATTGTTTGTTGACCGGAAAAAACATCTACCCTTTCAGCGCCAAAAAAGCAGGATTAATCGATGCATTGGTACACAAAGAAGGTTTGCAGCAAGCGGCATTGCGCATTGCGGCTCAACCAGTCAAGCGTAAGGCCAAAAAGCAAAGCTTGGTAGACAAAGCCCTGATGACATCCACTGGCCGCAATTATGTGCTGAAAAAAGCACGCGAAACCGTGGTGCGAAAAACCCGCGGTAACTACCCTGCCCCATTGAAAATATTGGACTGTGTAGAAACTGGCTTGAATTACGGCATGGCCGCCGGCTTAGAAGCCGAAGCCGTGGCTTTTGGCGAATTGCATGCCACCACAGCCAGCAAAAACCTGATTGGCCTGTTCATGGCCATGCAAGACAACAAAAAACTGAAAAACAACAACAAAACCGAAAATGTCGATGCTTTGACCATGATTGGTGCCGGCTTTATGGGCGCAGGTATTGCTGAGGTGTCGATCAAGAATGGATACGATGTGGTGTTGAAAGACATTTCAGAACAAGGTTTGGCCAGTGCATTGAAAACTGTTTGGTCAGATTTTTCTAAAATGGTGAAGAAAAAAGCCATGGGCGCGGTGGAACGTGATCGCCTTATGTCAAAAATCAAAACCACGACCAAAGACGACGACATCAATGACAGCGACTTGATCATTGAAGCCGTGTTTGAAGACATTGGCCTGAAACAAAAAATCTTGGCCGATGTAGAATCTCGTTGTAAAAAATCGACCGTGTTCGCCACCAATACATCATCATTGCCTTTGGCTGACATCACAGCCAAATCTGCCAATCCACAAAACGTGGTCGGCATGCATTACTTCTCTCCTGTGCCTAAGATGCCTTTATTGGAATTGATTGTCACTGACAAAACATCTAAAAAAGCACGCCAAATGGCCACCAATGTTGGTATCAAGCAAGGCAAAACCGTGATCACTGTGAAAGACGGACCAGGCTTCTACACCACCCGCGTCTTGTCGGCCTTGACCCATGAAGCCATTCAAGTTTTGCACGATGGGGCTTCCATTGAAGACATAGACAACGCCATGAAGGACTGGGGCTTCCCAGTTGGGCCTTTGTCACTGATGGACGAAGTCGGCATTGACGTCGGTGCGCACATTGCACGTGGCGCTTTGGGTGATATGTTTGTCGAGCGAGGCATTGAACAAGACACCACGGTTCAGAAACTGGCAGATGCCAAATTGTTCGGCCGTAAATCTGGCAAAGGGTTCTACAATTATCCGAAAAAGGGCCGCAAAACGGTTAATAAAGACATTTATTCCTACTTTGGTGGCGAAGAACGCAAAACCATGGCCAAAAAAGACATCCAAAACCGCATTGGCTTAATCTTCGTGAACGAATGTATTTTGTGCTTACAAGAAGGCATTCTGTTCTCAGCCAAAGACGGTGATTTGGCTGCGATTTTGGGTCTAGGTTTTCCGCCTTTCACTGGCGGCCCGTTCAGTTTCATTGATACCACCGGCGCGCAACAAGTCCTGAATACCTTGAAAGATCTGGAAAAACAACATGGCTTGCGCTTTAGGGCTGCCCATTTGCTGACTGAACATGCAGAAACTGAAAAACCTTTTGTATCCTAAGCAGCATTGCGCTCAAATCAAAGGCCGGTTTATCCGGCCTTTTTTTATGTTCAGGCTTTAACGGCTTTGTTTTTTCCAGACTGTTTGGCAATCAACAAGGCATGGTCTGCCCTTCTGAAAGTTTCTTGCGTCAAAGATTCACCATGACGCCATTGTGCCACACCGGCGCTCAATGTTACTCGGAGTTGATTTTGATTGACACAAATCATAGATTCTTCTGCAGACAACAACAGTTTGCTGGCCACCGCAAAGGCTTCATCTAAATCAGTCACAGGCAACAGCACAATAAACTCTTCACCACCCCAACGATAGACACTGTCGGTTTTACGCACCTTATCAGACAACAGACTTGCCATATATTTAATGACAACATCTCCAACATCGTGACCATAACGATCGTTGACTGCTTTAAAGTCATCAATATCAATAACTAAAAGCGCAAGAGGTGACTCTGTTTTAATGGCAAACCACACCTCTTTTTGGGCATCACCCGCCCAAGCCCTGCGGTTTAAAAGCGCTGACAATTCATCGCGCTCTGTTTTCATTAGGATTTCCCTTTTGACCTGCATGTTATAAGCCACCCAGCGGAATGTCCCATAAGCCGTCACGGCATAACCAAGTGATCCAAAAAAAGATGACATGATCAGAAGGATGTCTTTGTCACTTTGGTATGCCAGCCCCAGTGTCAATAATGCAAAACCGATAAAGCTAGTGAAAAAGCCAACAGATAATGACAGCGTTTTTATTTTTTTTGCATAGATTAGATTGACAGCAAAAAAGACATAAGAAATGGTTGTTAAGAAAATAAAGTTAATTAAGGTAAGCCAATGAACTTCGGGTTTTAGTTGTAAGTTCTTGCTCGACCAGATCACAACCACCGCTGTTAATAATACGAACAAAATGGCATGGTAAAAAAACCTTTGACGGTATTTTTGATCAAAAAACCAAGGAAGCATAGAAACAAATGCGATGCTAAGAAATACAGGTATTATAGTGGCTGAACTTTAAAAAACTGCAAACCTTTGTTACAACACCGACTCAAAGCTGATCACTAAACAACGGTAAATTTTGCCAAAAAGCGCTCCATGGCTTGCCACGCATCACCCGATGCACGGCCTTTGATTTGTGCATCTACATCGGCCAATGCCGATAATAACTGTTCAAAAAAAGCGGGTTTGTGCTGATTCAAACAACGTTGAATCACAGCTTGGCGGTTTTGCCAAACGCCGTGTCTTCGATAGTCAGCGGCACTGACATTGTGGCTCTTGGACCTGATGTCTGCTAAATCACTCAGCATGCGGGTTTCTTTCTCTAAAGCCCAATGAATCACCACGGGCGACAAATCATTCTTTTTCAATGAACGCAGAATCCTGATGGCTTTCAAAACTTGACCAGCCAACAATGCATCGGTCAAACGAAAAACATCAAAACGTGCATTGTCAGCCACCAAACCGGCCACCTCTTTGCCCGATATGGCTGCATCTGCAAAGCGCATTTTCAACTTTTCCAACTCTTGCGCTGCCGCCAATAAATTGCCTTCCAAGCGCATACTCAACAATGCTATCGCATCTCGGTCCACATTCAAGCCAATCTGCTGGCATCGGCTTTGAATCCAAGCAGGTAGTTCATTGGCTTTGGGTTGAAACACCCGCAAAAATGCACCTTGTTCTGATAAAGTTTTGACCCATTTGCTTTTGTCATTATTGGCCGTCCATTCATCACAGCGAACCAATAACATCACATCATCGGGCATGCCATCAACGAACTCAACCAAGGCTTTGGATCCGGCAGTCCCAGGTTTTCCTGTGGGTAGCTGCAATTCAATCAGCCGTTTGGCAGCAAATAAGGACATGTTACCCGCGCTGTCATTCAGTTGGTGCCATTTAAATGTCTTATCCACCAAATGCACTTCCCTTTCGGTGAATCCTTGGCTTTGCGCCTTTCCTTTGATGGCATCACAAGCTTCTTGTAGCTGCAAGGGTTCATCTCCCACCACCAAATATACGGGCAGCAGCGCGCCAGATAAATGCGAACTCAGCTGATTGGCATACAAACGCATATCAACCTTGCTCGTTGCTGGCCAGTGAACTGATGCGGCGAATGATCATGTCAGCCATGTCTTGGTGCATTTGCTCGCGCAAAATCTGCTCCTCAGCCTGTGCGCCTGTGATTTGTTCTATATCAAAAGAATAATCACGTGAAATATTCAACACCTGCCTGTCAATCAACAATTCACCCGCTTCATATACTGAAAAGACCAGGTGATAATCCAATCGGTATTCTTGAACTCGGTTGTTGACCCCGATGGACTGAACCAATTTATTCAAGTGGTTTTCATGTACCACAATTCGCGACAAGGCTTCGGTGACCTCATCATGTAACTGCACACCTTGGTGGCCCAAAGCCATGGTCAGCGGCCTGTATAGGGCCGAATCAGAATCCAACTGTAGGTAACTTTGTTTTAAACCGTCGGACAAAGGCAATGCCTGTTTAAGGCGATACCCGCAGCCAGAGCAAGCCAATAAAAACACCAAAAACCAAGCATGTACCTTTTTCATCATAGATTCCTTTTATATCACCACATTAACAATTTTCTTGGGCACCACTATCACTTTACGAATTGGCTTGCCGTCGATGAATTTCTGCACATTGTCATCAGCCAATGCCACTTGCTCGATGTCATCTTTCGACATGTCAGTGGCCACAGCGATGGTGGCTCGCAATTTTCCATTCACCTGAACGGCCATGTTCACTTCATCTTGCACCAATGCATTGGCATCTACAACAGGCCATATGGCGTTACAAAGCAATCCGTCTTGATCCATGGTTTCCCACAGGCTTTGTGTCATGTGTGGTGCAAAAGGGCTGAGCATTTGCACCAAAGCACGCCAACCTTCTTGTAACACAGCCAGTCCTTCAGTTGAATCATCACTGAATTTTTGCATCGCATTGGTCAGTTCCATCATGGCCGCAATGGCGGTGTTGAAGGTTTGACGCTCACCGATGTCAACAGTCACTTTTTCAATGGTTTGGTGAATTTTTAAGCGCAATGCTTTTTGATCCTTATTCAAAGCAGATGGCAGCTGCATTGCCTCAGTTCCAGCTTTGGCCACAAAGGCCTGTATTTGATTCCAGACGCGATTCAAATAGCGAGAAGCTCCTTCAACCCCTTCATCCGACCATTCCAAAGACTGTTCTGGCGGGGCCGCAAACATGGAGAACAAACGCACCGTATCGGCGCCGTATTGATCTATCAAGGCTTGAGGGTCAACCGTATTGCCTTTGGATTTTGACATCTTGGCACCATCTTTCAGCACCATGCCTTGTGTTAATACATTTTTAAAAGGTTCATCAGATGAAACCAAACCTTGATCACGCAATACTTTGTGATAAAAACGCGCGTACAACAAATGCAAAATGGCGTGTTCTATGCCGCCAATGTATTGATCAACTGGCAGCCAATGATCTGCTTCCTCAGACAACATGCCTTCATTGAAATCAGGGCAAGTGTAGCGCGCATAATACCAAGATGATTCCATAAAGGTATCAAAGGTATCGGTCTCACGGGTCGCTTCTTTACCACATGAAGGGCAAGCGGTTTGATAAAAACTCGGGTCTTTTTTGATGGGTGAGCCACCGGTTTCATCAAAAGTCACATCCTCGGGCAGCACCACAGGTA
>JAUIHY010000303.1 GCA_030432115.1 Gammaproteobacteria bacterium
ACAAACATCGAAGCGATCACAAACATCATCCAATGACTGAAACTGGTGATGAAAAATTCACTTGGAATGATGTGATTCATGACACCAGTGGTATAAAACATCGCCATCAAACCCAAAAAGAACACATTAAAAGCATAAAACCATGTGAAGGTCCGCTGACTGAAATACAAAGCAAAAACCAATGCTGTCATGGGAATGATACTGAATCCTGCAGCCATCAAACCATATTTTATGATACCTAAATAAGCCACTGACGCCGATGCGGCTGCTACATACGTGCTTTTGAAGCGCAATGACAATCGCTTGCGGGCCGCCACAACGGGCCATATGGATGCGATCATCACCGATTGAATCACCTCAATCCAACCAAAGGAGATGACCGTGGCCCGGTACATTTGAAACAAAAAGGCAAACACACTCATCACCATCCAAAAATTAATGGCTTTGTTGATGATGTTGTCCAATACTTTAGACTCTATGTGTGGGAACTTTTTATTCATTCATGGGTAAAACTGACATCATAACCAAAGTGTCACTGACCCCTTGATTCTCTCACCTTCATTTAAAAACCAAGTGACAAGCTTACTCACTGCTTACATTTTGATACTGTATTTTTGAGGATTGGAGTCTGCATCGATTCCAATCCTCTGCACTTGTGTTACTTCTGTTTTCCTATTTTCTGCATCCAGTCGATCAAAACTTCAGCCACTGCTGGGTTGTAATGGGTTCCCGGTGACCCAGGTCGATAGGCACCTGTTCCCATGTCTGATTGCAAAGCCTGCATGGATGGGTATCGCATCAATCCATGATCGGTGTTTGCAATGATTTTGACCGTGGCTTGGGTTTTATTCTGAGCATTAATGGTAGCGCCCAAATCCTTTGCCCAATCCGAGCTGATGGCTTGGATATCGAACTCACCATGTATGGCCAAAACCGGTTGTTGGCTTTGTTGCCAGGCTTGCTGTAAATCATATCGATTCAAATCCCTGAAAAAGGTGTAATGCCTGTGCAAGATTTGCTCCCCTTGGATGGGCAAAAGATTTGAATTGATGGCCGACTGTAATGCAGGCGCTGCCATCATGTTTTGCCAATCTTGCTCGGTCTTTAGCCAGGCCGCTAACAAAGGTTGAACCGTGTCTGTATTGGCCTTGGCTTCTGCTTGTGAAGTACCGAACATCAGAGATTGGACTGCAAAAATATCCAACATGTAATCATACCAAGGTTTGAATACCGCGCCATAGACAGCAACGCCTGCCAACTCATGTGTTTTGGCCAACAACGGTGCATAAACACCACCCAAAGAATGACCAAAGATAAACACTTTTGAATCATCAACAAAATCATAGCCTTTCAAAGCGTTTAATCCCGCTTCAAATCCCGCCATTTCAGTGGTGAAGTCCACATCCTCACAGCGCAGTTCACCTTGGCTGTCACCGACGCCAAATTTTTCTATCTTATAAACCACCATGCCGCTTTGTACCACGGCATTCAACAACTGTTGCATCGTGGCTTCTGGGAACATGGCATGATCAATCGACTGACAGGTATAGCCTTGGATGTAGTACATGGCTGGTCGTTTTTCACCGTG
>JAUIHY010000098.1 GCA_030432115.1 Gammaproteobacteria bacterium
ATCCATAATTCTTCCATAATTGCTTGTTATTCTACCGATTAATCATAACAAGAGAGTCTTAATGAAACATATATTTATCACTGTTTTATGTGCCTTTTTGATTTATTTGAATGCCAATGCGCAAACATTGGGATTATTGCAGCACCAGCCTGGTAGCCAGACTGGGTACACCATGTTTTCTAAAGGAGGGACTGCCTATTTGATCGATACCGGCGGTCGAGTGGTGCATCAATGGAACCACGGCAGCAATTCCATGCACCCAGGTTACCTGAATGAAGATGGCAGTTGGATGTCCGTCAGTCGTGGTGTGGAAATGTATGACTGGGATGGACAATTGTTGTGGGAGTACAATAACCCCGCTGCCCATCATGATGCCGCGATTTTACCCAACGGCAATGTCTTGGTGTTAATCAATGGCTTCAGAACCAACGCAGAAGCGATTGCTGCCGGAAGAGACCCCAGTACCCTGACTGGTGATGTCGAAACCATTGTTATCCATGAAATAGACAGCAACGGTAATGTGGTCTGGGAATGGGATGTATGGGACCACCTCATTCAAGAATTTGATGAGACCAAAGACAATTATGGCGTGGTGGCGGACAACCCACAATTGGTCGATTTGAACTTTCACCGCAACACCGGTGAAGATTGGTTACATGCCAATGCCATTGATTACAACCCAGAATTAGATCAAATTCTTATCTCCCCTCGATTCTTTAGTGAAATTTGGATCATAGACCACAGCACCACCACAGCCGAAGCGGCAGGACATACGGCTGGATTGGCTGGTAAAGGCGGTGATTTACTGTATCGCTGGGGCAATCCATTGGCTTATCAAGCGGGTACCCAAAACGACCAATTGGCTTTCGGATCTCATGATGCACAATGGATAAAACCTGGTCTTCCCGGCGCGGGTAACATTCTCATATTTAATAATGGCGGTGTCGGTTATGGGCGCGACGGTGATTACTCTTCCGTTGACGAATTGAGCCCACCATTGAATGGCTATAACTACGATTTTAACAATGGCAGGTATGGGCCAGAAACTTTGGTTTGGCAATACACAGCCCCAGTTGTCACCGATTTTTACTCCAGCTATATATCTGGGGCGCACCGACTGCCTAATGGCAATACATTCATCGATGAAGGGTCATATGGCCGCCTGTTTGAAGTCAATGCTTCAGGCGAAATGGTTTGGGAGTATCAAAATTCAGTGACCAATGACGGCATTTTAATGCAGGGCGATGCAGCACCAGTCGAACGCGAGGCCGCTTTGTTTCGATCCTACCGTTATCCATCAGATTATCTGGCCTTTAATCAGAGGGACTTAATTGCTGGAGATGCCGTAGAACAGTATGCGGCGTGGGTCAATGTTTCGGTTGACAGCGCATATCCAACTGCAATCACATATCCAAACCCTGACGTTCACAATTTAGGTGTGGGCCAACAGATTCCCCTGATCGCTTTCAACAATGGTCCATATGAATTTTTACAGTGGGTATTGATGTCCGGTGATGCTCAGATTGCTGATCCCAACAGCCCGCACACCACCGCCCTCATCGGCAGTGTTGACTCCACCATTGTTGCAACTTTCAACTATCATGACGATTGGATATTTAGAGATGGTTTTGAATGATCTTGCTATAGCCAAGACACACAACACAAAGGAATATGAAAGCTGAATTCATTTTCCTTTTTTGCATGGCTCAATGGTCTGCAAATCGGAATTGGGCTTTGATGTTCGACAAATTCGATTTGTCTAATCAAATACCATACCAGCCATCAAGAAGAAGGTCAGTTCAATTTTTGCACTTAAAAAAACCTTGATGTATCATCTTCATTTTTAAATAGGACAATATCATGAAAAAAACACTTTTGATCTGTTTTTCAACCAGCTTTTTATTCTCAAACGCAGTTCAAGCCAGCGCCTGCGATGCAAGCAGCCCTGAAGCCATGGCAAAAGTGTATGGCATCACATCAAATGATGTCAGCGAAGAACTCACTTATGAAAGAAAAACAACTTCTGAGTGCATGTGGTCATTCGATGATGCCGACGGACACAACATTTCAGTGACCTACCGAACTTTTGTGAAAACCGACAAGATAACCAACCCAAACTTTTTCAAGAACAATCAAAAATACTTGGTCGAAAATGGCAACAAGGTGGGCAAATGGGACATCAAATACCACTTTGAACCATTACCCGGAACCGAGCACGGTATCCTTTCTGAACCCTTTGGCAGCAAATACACGAGCACCTTGCACTACATCTGGATTGAAGGTGAAGAACGCAGGCTGGGCGTAACCTTTAACATCAGCGCCAACGATGAAGGAAAAATGCGTGAACCCACCCTTGAAGACGTCAAAAAAGCGGTCGCTATTTTTACAGACTGAGTTTTATTTCATTAGCAAATCCGCATAAACCTTAACCAAATACTGCGTATAAGCCGCTGCACCCTTGTAGCGGCTGAGGTGGACTGCAATAATTGCTTGACCATTGACTGAACAGCCATGTGTTTCTGTCAGAAATGATAAATGCCTGTTATGCAATGACGGTCATTCTATTGATTGATCAAGAGCTTGATTAGATTCAAAACCGGATAAAAATATCAAATCAGCTTGAACAAACGGGTTACTGAATTTTTCATCGGTGAGCATCTCGACATCTGTTAAAGTATTCAAAAAAGCCAGTAAAGCGGCTTTTTCCTCATCAGTGTAATTGAAACGAAAAGCATTCCCTTGATTATCCAGCAAGGGCGGTCTCAAATTGTCATGCAACTGAATACCTGTGCTGTAATGGTCAATCACTGCTTCCAATGTGGCCAACCGACCATCGTGCATGTATGGTGGTCTGACTGCAACATTGCGTAAAGATGGCACCTTAAACTTACCTTCATCACGCATCATTCCTGTGGTTTCAGCGACACCCAAATCATCAGTAGAAACCGCATCTAAGCCATTAACGGTGGCATCAGTCGTGGCATCTTGATTGGCAGCAATGGCACCAACAAAAGCTTCTGAAGCATGACAGCTTGAACAGGTGGCTGTGGCGCCATTGGCTGCTGTTCTAGGAGTATAGAACAAACGCTTGCCTTCATTTTCCTGGTCTGTGAATGATGGAAAATCCCTCACCGGCTCATCAACATCAACTCTGGCTTGATCATATCTGGATGTGATACTGACCATGCTTCTAACGAATTGAGCCAGTGCCTTTGAGATGCGATCAACAGTTACAACATCATCACCAAATGCATTGATAAACAGATCAGTGTAATAAGGTTGTGATTCAACCAGAGATTGTAATTGACTGAGTGTCAGCCCCATTTCAACCTGATCCTGAAATGGCATCAACACCTGATCTTCTAAAGTCGCTGCTCGCTCATCCCAAAAAAACTTGCCACTGTTGTAAAACCTGGCATTGGTCAGGCCCATAGAATGACGACGTGTGAGACCGCCTTCAAAACCAATACTCAAGACATTCGGGTCTGAAAACCCATGTTCTTGCAAATGACAGGAAGCACATGCAGTTGTGCCATTGCCACTGAGTGTTTTGTCATAGAACAATACCCTGCCCAAGGCGGCACCCGCATCTGTTATCGGGTTGTCAACTGGCGTGTTATCCATTTCTATGGCCGCCCTTTGAAACTGGGCATTGCCTTGAAAGTCATTGTTAAGGTAATGATCAGGCAATGTGATGTTACTGTAATTAAAGTCTAATTCTCCCAGCACTTCATCATTGGCATCAGACTGATCAAAACCAATCAACAAAATGACAACACACATCACTTTCACTGTATTCATAAACGACTTTATCCAATTCATAACCGCCGCGAATATAGCACATCACTGAGATTGATTATGTTAAAGGGTTCTCTTAAAAGAATTCCCGCGTTTGTGCGCTTAATTTTATAACATCACACTTTGGCCAAAACCACATCATATCGCAAAGTGCCATCATCATTTTTCTGAGCAACCATCATGCCCTGCTCTTCAGGCGTTTTGGACTGAAGCAGTTTATCCACATCGTTCAAAATCTGCTCCGGGAAATACATTTGAGTGGTCACTTCATGAAAGCCTGTTTTACTGACCTTGAAGTGGATGTGTGGCGGTCGCGTCCAGTCTTTGCTGACCGGATAGGCACCTGGAATGATGGTTTTGAACTTGAAACCACCGTCCTGTCCACTCTGGACAATCGCCCAACCTTGAAAATTCGGATCCAAAGGGGCGGTGTTGGTTTCATGTGGGTGCCGATAGCGCCCAGCCGCATTGGCTTGCCAAATATCCACCGTGGCTCCTGTAATAGGTTGACCATCCACATCCAGTATCCGGCCAGCGATAACAACAGCCTCACCCAAGGCTCTGCCGTTTTTACCTTGTACTCGAGTCAGGTCAAAATCTTGATCAGCTTGAGGCGTCAATGGATAAAAAGGCCCTTCAATTTCATCAGGTGTTGGCCCTTTGACCTTTCCCCCAAAAACAGCTGGCGCAACCAAGGTAGCCAAACCAGCATGGATCACCTGACGACGTTTGGGGTTTTTCATAACAGACTCCAACAAGCAAAAAAGCAGCATAAATCAACATCAATGCATTGTCCAAGCCCAGAAGTCATTATTGTATCAGTCCCAAAATCACCAGCAGAATCACTGCCACCCCATCATCCAGCCAAACTAGGCACAGTCGTCATGGTCGGTATGCCCACTTGCGTAACTATCGAGTAGGCTTAAGTTGATGTAAGTTGTAGCATCGAGACGGGTCTATTAAAGTCCATCAAAGCCATTTTGAAAAAGTACATCATCTTGTGCAGTCAGCTCGACTGCACCAATGTCACAAGCCGGCGTGTCATCGGCATCACCATCCTGTGGTCGCAGTTCGCCTCGTTGATCAATCTCAGCACACACAAAGTCATCTCCAGCGTCAATGACCAGACTGCCTGGCAATGGTCGCTGCGTTAATGTCATACCGCCATACATGGCCAGGGGTTCTAACATCGGATCAGCCACCGTGATGTGGCCCACCGACTCATCACCACCACAACTGCCATCGGTATCCAGGTTATTGAGGTTGGTAAAACCAGTTTCACTGAACACACAATCGCCATCGGTGTTACCCGCCACGATGCTGTTTTGAATGATGTCTCGTCTCAGGCTCACGCCTTCTCCCAAGTTATCAACGATGGTCGAGTGGTTGATATTCAAGGTACTGGTTGAACTGATGCCTGCTCCCGTGTTGGCTTGATTGTTAATGATGGTACTGTTAATCACATCAAAGCCTTCGGTTTGCTTCACATAAACACCACCACCATCAGCAGCACTGTTGCCTGAAAAAGTTGAGCCGACGATGCGGCTATCAAACGAGCCCTGGTGAAATAATCCCCCACCCTCAACGCCAGCAGAATTGCTCAGTACCATACTGTTTTCGATGAGGTTACCACCCCTGTGAGTTCTCACTCCACCACCTCTTACGCTGGCACTGCAGTTATTGACAACCGATCTAATCAGCTTCAACTTCTCTAAACTCATAATACAGCCACCCGTCCCGTTGTTAATGCTTGATTCTCCATTCCCATTGGTGAAGGTGATTTCGGAAATGGTTACGGTAACAGCAGTACTGTTGTTATCATCATAGAGGGTAAAGATACGGCTTTGATTATCTGCATCAATGGTCAATAAATCCGACCCAGGCCCGATGATTTTCATGGGCTCAGTGATGATCATATCGCCACTTTCCAATGTGATGGTTTGCGGTGTAGAAAACGCCGTTGGATCAAAAACAATCTCAGCACCACTCATGGTGTTAGCCAACTCAATCGCCTCCCGTAACGTGGTCATACCAGCTACTGGCTGGTCACTGAAATTATCAACGGTGATTACATCACCCGCCTGTACCAACTGTGCGCTCAGCGTAACAAAACCTAACAACCGGAGTAAGGACCGTCCTCTTCTGATTAGTTTCATATCGTCTCCTTTTTATTATTTCAAAAAACTGTTTGTTATTTGAACATTTATATAAGGATGCGTCTTGAGTCCTGTGCCCCGAAAAATTTGGCTATAACACAAGATTTCAAGCATTCAATGGGTTCTGCGGTCGAAAAGATGGGACTGTGGTCCTGGTTCGTTCAGATTTACCCGTGATGGATGTGTAGCCTGCTGTTGGGCTGTACGGAGCTAAGTCCGGCCTTGTTTTGTTCCACTTTCTAATTTTCTGTATAATATTAAGCAAACCTTATCAATGTAAGGGAGGGATGACATGATTTCTAAAAAATACCGTTGTGTTTGGATGATGGCTTGCATGTTACTGATTACAGCAGCTTCCCAAGCGCAGTTTGATGCCGAATTGAATTTGAGTGATTTGAATGGACACAATGGCTTTGTCATCCTTGAAGAAATGCCGTTCAGTAACTTAGGCCGTTCGGTTGGTTACATCGGGGATAACAATGGTGATGGGCTGGGTGATGTGATGATCGGAGCACCGAATGCAACCATCCCAGATGACTCAGGCCCGGTCACGGTGTTTCCACAAGTCGGTAAAAGCTATTTATTGTGGGGCAGTACCAGCGGTTTTTCCCATCCTGTCGATTTCAGTAATGCAGCATATGACTACTTCTATCATGGCGGTGAAGAAAATGACAGAGCGGGATCCCGGGTTGGCTATGCCGGTGACTTCAATGGGGATGGTTTTGATGATTATTTTATCAACAGTCCGACAGCGGGTGCGACCGGCGAGCTTTATGTGTTGTTTGGCCCCGGCCTGGTGAATCAGGATTTGTCCACCCTCGTTGGTTCGCAGGGCATCCGCATCCACTTTGAATCTTCGGGTGTTGACAACAACAGAATCAGCACAGCTGGTGATTTTAATGATGATAGTTTTGATGACCTCATCATTGGTGCGCCTGGTGAGGACATCAATGGCGATCAGGCTGTTGGTAAAACCTATGTGGTTTATGGTCAGGATTTCCCCGATGTACCCAACCCCATAATCATCAATCTGGCTGACTTGAACGGCAGCAACGGGGTAATTTTTCATGGCGAAATGGAAATGGACCGAGCGGGTTTTGCAGTGGATACCGCAGGCGACCTCAATCATGATGGCATCGACGACATCATCATCGGCGCGCAAACGGCTTCCCGACCACCCCACACCATTCAAGGCCGTGCCTATGTGGTTTATGGCAGCCAGCAAGCTTTTTCCAGTCCATTTGCATTGGGGACCCTGAATGGCAACAATGGCATTGCCATCAACAGCAATCAAGATTGGGCTGCACTCGGCAGCGCAGTCAGCGATGCAGGTGACGTGAATGATGACGGCATTGATGACATCATCATTGGTGCTGTTGAAAGCACATTTTCGACCAGTACAACGGGCAAAAGCTTTGTGATCTTTGGCACCCAAACACCTTTTCCGGCTGTCTTTGAAATCAGCAGCATTGACGGCAACAATGGTTTCACCATGACAGGAACAGAAACAGCGGGCGCATTCGGGTCTTCTGTGACTTCAGCTGGAGACGTCAATGGTGATCAAATCGATGATTTACTGATCGGTGCCTACCTGCTCAATTCGAATGGCCAACAAGAGGCCGGAGCTGCTTATGTCGTCTTCGGAAGCGACCAAGGCTTTCCACATACCATGGGCATGAACACCCTCGATGGCAGCAACGGCATCAAAGTCAACGGTAAAACAGCCAACCAAAGATTTGGCGAAGTCATCAGCACAGCTGGCGATTTGAATGGCGACGGCATTGATGACATGATATTTGGCGACAGTCAAGGAGTTACTGGAGAAGCCTATGTACTTTATGGCAACGATGTGATTTTTGCGAACGGGTTCAGTCAATGATAATGTCTCATCCTTCACTCCCGCGTGGGAATGCATACTTGTTGCAAGGTCACCATTCACAACAAACATCCAATAACCCATCTTTACCTGCACAGCTCCTTGCGCTTGAATAGCGTCAGTCCACATCAAAATCAACATAAGCTCTTTCCCTATGCATTAACCACGCAGAGCGTGGTAACGAGATTAAAAGGCATTGTGAAAGGTTGATCTTCATCACTCAGGTCTGGCAACAATTTCCCTTCACCTGGTTCAATTTTTTAAGGTAAGCGATTGCTTCGGTCATTGAAGTTTTTCCATAAAATCAGGCAATCAATAATGATACCTACAAGAAATGATGGTCAATGCCTTGTCATCAACGGCATAAACCAAACGATGGGTCTCATCTATTCGACGTGACCAAAACCCCGATAAATTTTCCTTGAGTGCCTCCGGCTTTCCTATACCTTCAAATGGTGAACGTTTGGTATCGGTGATTAACCTATTGATGCGCTTCAACGTCTTCTTATCTTGGTCTTGCCAATAGACATAATCTTTCCAAGCTTCATCGGTCCAACAAAGCAACCGATTACTCATCAATCAAATCC
>JAUIHY010000099.1 GCA_030432115.1 Gammaproteobacteria bacterium
CATGACTCATGGTCTATGGCTTTTGTCTTAAAATTTCGTTAGAATCATTACAGTTCAAAAAGCACCCCTATTCTATGAAAAAAATCTTTTCCGCTTTGGCGGTGATGACCTTGTCATTACCTGTTCAAGCTTTGGAGCTGTCGCCTTGTTATATTGGCAAAGGTGGCGTCAGTCAAAAAGCACAATGTGGCACATTGACTGTGCCAGTTAACCGTGACGTACCCGATGTGACCATTGATTTGAATGTGGCTGTGGTGTCAGCCCGTTCGGATAAAAAAGCCGATGATCCTTTGTTGTTATTGGCAGGTGGTCCTGGTCAGGGCGCTGTAGAAACTTTTGCTGCCACGGCATCAGTTTATCAATCTTCGTTAAGAGACCGTGACATCATCATGGTGGATCAACGCGGTACCGGTGAGTCACATCCCTTGCGTTGTGAAGTCACAGAAGAGCAAATGGAGCTCATGATGGACACGGAATCCGATGCTTGGAAGCCTTGGTTGCAAGGCTGTAAGGACAGCATGGATGTCGATACACGATATTTCACCACTACTGATGCCATCAAGGATTTAGAAGCCGTAAGACAAGCTTTAGATATTAAGCAATGGAACATCTATGGTGGTTCGTATGGCACACGTAAGGCCTTGACCTATATGAAGATGCATCCAGAGGCTTTGCGTTCAGTGGTGTTGGATTCAGTAGTGCCTCAGAGCGAAGTATTGGCCTCTTCTCACGAAGAAAATCTGCAAAACACGCTGCGTACCGTGTTTGAACGATGTGAAGCCCAAGCCGATTGCCAAGCCGCTTTTGGTGATGCTGAACAACAGATGTGGACTTTCCTCAAAAAATTAGCAGATGCGCCTTTAGATATGCGCTTACCCAACAGTGGCACAGGTGAGTTCGAAGACTTAACTTTCACGCGTGAGCATGCCGTCATCGCCTTACGTATGTTCAGTTACGGACCAGAAACCATGGGACTGATTCCATTGTTGGTGTCATTGGCCAACCATGGGCAAGTAGAGAACATGGCCTATCAATCCATGATGATTGGCGCCAGTTTAGAAGAAGGTTTGAACAATGCCTTAGAGCTTTCTGTTTTGTGTGCTGAGGATGTGCCTTTCATGCGATCACCTTCACCAATAGACAACAGTTTATTCGGCAACAACTTTGTTGACCTACTGAAGCAGCGCTGCGAAATTTGGGACAGTGTGGCGGTGGATGATGACTTTAAAGAAGACGTGGTTTCTGACATCCCTACCTTGTTACTTTCGGGCGAATTGGACCCTGTAACACCACCTGCATTTGCTGATAAAACCATGGAAACCTTGTCTAAAGCTCAGCATTTGGTGGCCAAAGGGCAAGGGCATATTGCCGCCACACGTGGTTGTATGCCTAAGATCATGGGTCAATTCATTAATGACCCTGAGTCTGAATTGGATACCGAATGTATGAAGAGTTTTCAAGACTTGACCTTTTTCACCAACCTCAATGGGCCTAAAGAATGATTTCAGTACAATCCATCAGTAAAAGCTTCGGTGAAGTCGAAGCCGTAAAAAATGTGTCGTTGGAAGCAGCTGACGGCCAAATCACAGCTTTACTTGGTGCCAATGGCGCCGGTAAAACCACTTCCATGCGGATGATTTATGCCTTGATCAAACCGGCTACGGGTACCGTTATGATTGATGGTATTGATTCGGTCAAAGACCCAATTGCAGCTCGTGCTCGCATGGGTGTTTTGCCCGATGCACGTGGCCTTTACACCCGCTTGACTGCGCGTGAGAACATCGAATATTTTGGACGTTTGCAAGGCATGACAGATGCTGACATCAGTCGCCGCATTGATGAAATGGTTGAACGCTTGGGCATGGAAAAATTCATTGACCGCAAAACCGACGGTTTTTCGCAAGGCCAGCGCGTTAAAGTGGCCTTGGCCCGATGCTTGGTGCATGACCCACAAAATATTTTGTTGGACGAGCCCACCAACGGACTGGATGTGATGAGTACCCGAGGCGTTCGTGAGTTTTTGCGCGATGAAAAAGCCAAAGGCAAATGTATTTTGTTTTCATCTCATGTGATGCAAGAGGTGTCAGCGGTCTGTGATGACATTGTGGTGATTGATGCCGGTGTGATTCGATCACGCGGTAGTGAGTCAGAACTGTTGGCAGAAACAGGCAGAACCAATTTAGAAGATGCTTTTGTTCATTTGGTTACAGGAGGTCAATTATGAAAGCTTCAGCATTCAAAACTGTTTATTGGAAAGAGGTGGTTGAGAACTTGCGCGACAAGCGTACCATGTTGTCCTCGGTCATCATGGGTTCCATCATGGGGCCTTTGTTGATGGTGGGGTTGATGAACATGACCGTCAAAATGCAAAAGGACAAATCGGAAAAACCATTGGAATTACCCGTGGTGGCCATGGAGCACGCCCAAGCTTTGGAAACATTTTTACTGGCCCAAGGTGTGGAAATCAAGACCATTGATAAATCACCTGAACAGGTCATCAAAGACAAAGACCATGATGTGGTTTTGGTCATTGATGCCGGTTTTTCTGATGCCATGGCCGAAGGCAAACCTGCCAAAGTGATGCTCTATTACGATGATTCTGCCAAAGGCGCGGCCAAGGTCACCGTCCGCAGGGCGCGTGCTTTGATCAATGCTTACAGCAAAGGCATTGGCAATATGCGATTACAACTGCGTGGCGTATCGCCCAGTTTGTTAAAAGCGGTGTATATTGAAGACCATGACCTGTCCACCAAGGCATCCCGTGGCGCCATGCTACTCAGCTTTTTGCCTTATTTCCTCATCATTGGCTTATTCGCTGGTAGCATGTATTTGGCCATTGACACCACCGCTGGTGAAAAAGAACGCAAATCAATGGAGCCCTTGTTCTTGAATCCTGTGGCACGGAGTTCCATATTGGCCGGTAAGTTGGCTGCTACAGTCAGTTTTGGATTGTTGACCTTGGTATTGACGGTTTTGGCCTTTAAATTGACTTTGCCTTGGTATCCTTTTGAAAAATTGGGCATGAGTTTTGATTTAAATGTCACGTCCATGCTGTTGATGTTTTTGGTGCTGGCACCATTGGCTTTGTTGGCTGGATCGATTCAAACCATCATTGCAGCTTTTGCCAAAACTTTCCGTGAAGCACAAACCTATGTGGGTTTGTTGATCATGGTGCCGATGATTCCCAGCATGATGTTGATGTTTTTGCCAGTCAAAGAAAAACTGTGGATGATGGCCATTCCGATTTTGAATCAAAACCTGATCATTAACCAAATGATCAGAGGTGAAGTCGTGGGTTGGGATGCCATCGCCGTGACCTTTGCCAGCACCATGGTTTTGGGATTGGCCCTGGCTTGGGTGGCAGTTCAGCTGTACAACCGTGAGAAGATGTTGTTCTCAGATTGATCCACCTTTCAACACAGGAAAAGCCGCTATGCTTTTCCTGTGTTTTATGTGTTTTTTCTGGTAATTTGTCGCAAAAAGCATTATTTTATCCACTTTAAACTGTGAAGATGAAGATGCTCAAATCTATTTTCGTGCTGTTGTTGTTTTTTGGTACGGCCATTGCGGCTGAACCCACTTTGTACAAATACACTGACCCAGATGGCGTGACCCATTACAGCCAAACTAAAATTGATGACCGCTATGAAGCCATCAAACCACCTCCTGTTTCTGTGGTGCCTTCACAATTAAAAACTCAACCCAACCCAAAAACGCAATCCCAAGATGAAGCAGAAACTTTGTCTCCCAAGGAATTGCTCAAGTCGTTCAAGTTGACCAAACCCAAACCTGAAGAAAACCTTTGGGGCACGGGATTAACGGTCACAGCTTCGGTGCATGTGGAAGCGCCATTGTTTGAAATTTATGATGTGCAATATGTTTTGGATGGCAAAGCCAAACCTGCCAACAACCGGGCCACCCAAAAATTCACAGATGTGTTCCGCGGTGAGCATAAAATTTATGGTCAGCTGGTTGAAAAAGGCAGCAATCGTGTCATTAAGAAAACCAAAGAAGTCACTTTTTATATCCACCAACACTCAAAAAAGTAACACAAAGGCGTGTCGCACCCAGCCGCTCACGTCATGAGATCAGAAGTAAGAACAAGCAATAGGCTGGGGCAATACAGTGCATGTCGACATTCAATTGCCTGATTCAACTACGAAGTATATAATAGATAATGGTCTTAGTTAACGGGAGCAGTCATGCGTAAATTATGTGCTATTTGTGCCTTCATAGGCTTGTCAAATGGAGCGGTGTTGGCCAATAATCAGGGGCATGAGGCCTGGGGGCAAGGCAATAAATTTGGCCACATGCAGCCATTGCCACCGGCTCAAAAAAGCAATGCTGCCATCATCAAACAACAAGGCATCCATACCAGTTACCAAGTGAATGTCAACAATCAAGGACAAAACGTGTTGTCCGATGCAGCCAATGAACCTTCCATCGCCGTCAATCCACTGAACCCCAATCAAATGGCCATAGGATGGCGCCAATTTGGCAATTGGCACAGCGATTTCAGAGAGGCGGGCAGTGCCTACTCAGAGGATGGTGGAAAGACATGGCACAAAAACGGACCCATTGAAGCTGGAAAATTCCGCTCAGACCCCGTCTTAAGTTCTGATGCCGATGGGACCTTTTTTTATCAATCTTTACGTGTAGTGAATCCGAGCAATTTAGAAACTGCTGACTTCATTGTTGATCAATGGCGTTCAACCAATGGTGGAAAAACATGGTTTGATAAAACCTTGGCGTATGGTGGAGATAAAAGTTGGTATGCCATTGATGACAGTGACTCTGTTGACAGGGGTAACATATACGCGGCTTGGAACGTGGCTGGTAACAGCCATTACCCCAACACATTCAATTATTCAGCTGACAATGGTCAAAGTTTTACCTTACCCAATACCCTGCCCCAAAAGCCCATTTTTGGTACTGTTGCAGTGGGGTTTGACGGTGAAGTTTATGTGGTGGGTGTGGACGGTGATCAGCCGCACCTAAACGATGCTTTTTTATTGCGATCCAATAACCCCACCTCAGCAATGTTCCCAGACTTTCCTCAGGTCAGTGCTTTGGATTTAGGTGGCAATATTGAAATTGGATATGTAAATCCAGTGGGTCTGCTGGGTCAAATGTGGGTGGCCACAGACAAATCAGAGCGACACACCAAAGGGAATGTTTATGTCTTGGCCTCTGTCAACCCTTGGGAGCGGGCTGACCGATTGGATGTGCATTTTCAAAGAAGCACTGATGGTGGTGTGTATTTTGAAGATTATAAAAGGATCAACACCGACACCTCAATCAGAAACTTTCAATGGTTTGGTACCATGGGTGTGGCTCCCAATGGCAGGATTGATGTGATTTGGTATGACACCAGAAGCTATGCCTTACCTGGCTTACCCACATCTTCTGAGCTGTATTACAGTTATTCCTATGATGGTGGGGTGACGTTTTCAAAAGAGCAAGCCATCAGCCCTTTGTTTTATCATAATCTGGGTTATCCAGTGCAGCAAAAACTGGGTGATTACATTGACATCGTATCAGACAATGGTGGTGCACACATTGCTTATGCGGCCACATTTTCAGGTGGACAAGATGTTTACTATTTGTATGCACGCCCCAGTTTACAAGAGGAAAATCCCTATTTTCCAGCCCATGAGATGGACAATGCCTGGCATGATCCTGCCAGCCCAAATCAAGGCATTTTTACCAAAACTTTGGTCATTGATCCAACAGGCGACAGCCCACGTCTGTTCAACTTTGAAGCTGTTTTTACTTATACACCAGAAGGAAAACCGATATGGTTTACCTTACAAAATGACCACCCGCAAACGGGTGATCGCATTCGATTCCCTGTTTTGATGCCATCAGGCGAAGTCAGTGATGGTGGGCCGGTGATCAGGGTCATCGGTGTGGCAGAGAAATCCAGGGTTTATGATGGGGAAGGTGACTTAATTCCACATCGCATGCACTACCAATTTAACATGACCGAAACGGCAGAGGAAGAGGCCATGATGCTGACGCAAGGCACGCCATATTATGATGCTGATTTTTATCAAAATAATCCTTTTGCAGGCACTGAAAAGAGCATTACTTTAGAGCCGCTGGTGCCTATCGATCAAGCCAGGTCTGCCTATTGTCATAACCAAGGGCAAGCCCTGGTGGCTGATGGAGAATCAGCGGAAGGGCGGGTGCAATATGCATTTGAACGGGATGGAAAATTGAATGTGTTTGGGGCTGATTTCAGTTATTTAAAAACCAAAAACGAAGCGGGCCACAGCGTTTTGTTATTGGATGAAGCAGGTCTGGCTCAACCTATTTGGTATGGTATCAATTCATTAGACGGGGTGGATGCCGAAGGCACAGTGGAAAATCAACTGGCATACAGCACAGGCGGCATAGGTTTCTTTGAACAAACTACAGCTGCACCCAATATGGTCGTTTGGGGTAATGAATCGGTGTCAGAAAACGGTTTGTATGGTTTTGAAGTGACTAAGCCAGATGGGCAAGTGGAACAACAAAGAATACTGGCATTGAATTCTTATTGTGAATTGCCTCAATGAGGAGGAAAAAACTGATTTGATTGTGGATATCAGTTAAAATGCACCGTTTTATTGCACAAACGAAACGGTCATGAAAACCACTCAATTCCATATTGTTACCAGGAAGGAAACCCCACAAGATGCAGAAATCATATCTCATCAACTGATGATTCGTGCCGGCTTGATTCGCAAGCTGGGCGCAGGTTTGTACACTTGGTCACCATTGGGCTTCCGCGTTTTGCAGAAAGTTGAAAATATCATCCGTGAAGAGATGAACAAAGCAGGTGCATTGGAAATGTTGATGCCGGCGGTACAACCCAAAGAACTGTGGCAAGAAACTGGCCGCATCGATGATTTTGGTGGTCAGTTATTGGCCATTCATGATCGCGCTGAACGCGATTATTTTTTTGGTCCAACCCATGAAGAAGTGATCACAGATTTTGTCCGCAATGAGGTCAATTCATACAAACAATTGCCCATCAATTTTTATCAAATTCAAACCAAATTCCGTGACGAAATCAGACCGCGTTTTGGCGTCATGCGTTCGCGTGAGTTCATCATGAAAGATGCTTATTCTTTCCACATGAGTAAAGAATCATTGGTAGAAACCTATGAAAAAATGCATCAAGCCTATGGCAACATCATTGATCGCATTGGTTTGGAATACCGCTGTGTATTGGCAGACTCTGGGGCCATTGGTGGCTCGGGTTCTCAAGAATTCCACGTCATCGCGGATTCAGGTGAAGATGCCATCATGTATTCAGATACAGGCGAATATGCAGCCAACATTGAGAAGTGTACGGCGATTTCATTGATTGCAGAACGTGCTGAAGCGGCTCAGTCCTTGGAAAAAGTAGATACCCCTACACAAAAAACCATTGAAGAAGTGGCGAACCATTTATCAGTAGACAAATCACAAACCATCAAAACATTGCTGGTTGAAGGTGTAGAAGGTCCTGTGGCTTTGGTGGTTCGAGGCGATCACCAGTTGAATGAAATCAAAGCCGGTAACTTGGCTGCTGTGGCTTCGCCCTTCCGAATGCTGAATGATGATGAAATCAAACAAGTGGCTGGTTGTGAAGCAGGCTTTATTGGTGTCAAAGATTTGTCTTGTCACATCATCGTTGATTCAACAGTGGCCAATATGTCAGATTTTGTTTGTGGTGCGTCTGAAAATGGTTTCCATTTGACTGGTGTGAACTGGGACCGTGATGCCAGTTATCAGCAAGTTGAAGATTTGCGTGATGCGCAAGTGGGCGACCCGAGCCCAGATGGCGTGGGCACATTAAAAATGGCCCGAGGTATAGAAGTGGGCCATATTTTTCAGCTGGGAAGTAAATATTCTGAAGCCATGAAAGCCGTGGTTTTGAATGAGCAAGGTAAATCTCAAGCCATGGAAATGGGCTGTTATGGTATGGGCGTGACCCGCATGGTTGCGGCCGCAATTGAACAAAATCATGACGAAAAAGGCATCATTTGGCCAGCGGGTATTGCACCGTTCCAAGTGGCCATTTTGCCCATGAATTATCAAAAATCAGAGCGTGTGCGTTTGGCCGCGGATGAGTTGTATCAAACATTGAGCGATATGGGTATTGAGGTGATTTTAGATGACCGCAAAGTGCGCCCTGGATTCATGATGTCAGATTTTGAATTATTGGGTGTGCCTCATCAAGTGATCATTGGTGACCGTGCCTTGGACAGAAACGAGGTGGAATACAGAGCCAGGATAGACATGGCATCCAAAGACATTTCACATGATACAATTGTCAATTTCTTGGCTGAACAAATCAAGGCATGAAGCGCATCAAAGGATCCATCAAAGAAGGGGCGGTGTTTTTAAAAAATGCCATGTCCAA
>JAUIHY010000100.1 GCA_030432115.1 Gammaproteobacteria bacterium
TTCAATACTGCTGCAATCTTGTCTTTGACTTCTTTGACATTGGCATCATCTTCGACATCAATTTCAATCTCCACAGTGCTTTCTCGGCTCATTCTGCGCAATCTTTGAGGCGATGTGGCTTGCGTGATTGAGGCCACATTTTCCAGCGGTACAGACACACCCTGACTGTTTTTGATGGGTAAATTCATCAATTGTTCTATTTCAAATTCACCTTTTTTGTAATAACGCATTTTGACGGGAATCTCACCACTTTCATCAATGAACTCTTTCAGGTTCAAGCCACGCATGGCTATGTTGACGCTTTGCGCCACTTCAACTGGGCTCAATCCCAAATTCAAGGCACGCTCTCTGTCAACAACCACCTGAAGCTCTTGCTGATCATTCTTTTGGGCTTCTTGGACATTGGTTATTTGATCCACCTGTTTGATGGCAAAAACCACATCACTCAAATAATTTTCATTGATCCACTGTGCCGAATCGCCTTGAAGATACACTTTGATGCCTTCATCACCTGAATTGCTACGCCAACGAAAAGCAGGTGCTCCAATGGCAATGTCCGGCATGCCTTCAATGATTTCCTTTTTGATCTGAGCCACGGTTTTGCTACCTTGGTCTGCCGGAATCAAGGTGATCATTGAACCCGTGAACTCATTTTCACTGTAGTATGTGTAAACCGAATCGATTTCGAATTTTTCCTTATTGGCGTATAAGTATTCTTCTACTCGATCCACATCTTTTTTTAACCGCTCCAGGGTGAATGAGCCTTTGACATGGTATGGCAACCAAAAATTTCGACTGACCGATTGTCCCGTCCCATCATCCTCTTTCATCAAGCTTTTAGCGATTTGCCCAGTGGTCACCAACAACAACACCAAACCCACCATGGCCCAACGGTGATGCAAGGTAAAATGCAGTATTTGTGCATATTTAGCGGTGAACACCAAAGAGAACAAGAAGAACAGCGAAACGTAGAACAATATCTTGATGCTGTCTCCCGGCATACCCAATGTTTTAGCAACTATTGAACCCACAATGATCATCAACAAAATCAACAACCATTTTTTGCTGTCAGACAGGCGTGACCAAAAGCTTGTTTTGGTATTTTCTTGTTGTTTGTTTTGGATTTGCTTGTTGATGCCTGTGGCAAATTGGTGAATGGCCATGGGCACCACTGTCACTGACAACAACAATGAAATCACCAAAGCCGCGATGATGGCCACCGCCACATGAATCATAAATACAGCAATCAAATTCTCTTCACCCACAATCAAGGGCAAAAACACACAGATGGTGGTCAATGTACCGGCAATCACTGGCGTCATCACTTGCTTGACACCTTCAATGATGGCCAAGCGGGGATGACCTGGGTTCTTTTGTTTTTGGGTGAAGATGCTTTCCGTGATCACTACTGAGTTGTCGACCAACATGCCAATGGCCAACATCAAACCCATCAAGGACAAATTATTCAAAGTGATGCCGCTGAAATACATCACTGACAGTGTGATGGTGATGGACACAGGAATGGACAAAGAAATGATCAAGGTCATCGCCCAATTGCGCAAAAAGACAAACAGTACGACGAGAGACAGTAGCGATCCCGTCACACCAGCCATCACCACGTCGCGCAAAGAGTTTTTAACTCCTTCAGCTTGATTTTCTAGGAACACCAATTTAATGCCAGATAATTGAGGGGTGTCACCCAAGCTTTCTATGGTGGCAACCACTTCGTCTGCCACATCGACCAAATTGGCGGTGGACTCTTTGTAAATCTCAAGACCAATTGAGTATTTTCTATTGAGGTGACGTGAATAATTCCGCTCACCATTGATTAAGGTCACTGAAGCCACATCTTTCAGCCGAACATTGTTTTCGTTCAACAGCAGGTTTTGATAATCTTCAATACGCAATGCTTTGGATTTGGGGGTGATGCGAATTACTTGATCAGCTGTGGTGAAATTTCCCGAACCCACATTGAAATTCACATCATTGATTTTACTTTGTAATTCACGGAAACCAATGTTATAGCGTTTCATCCGTTCATTGTCTAATTTGATGCTGATTTCTAATGGCTCAATGCCCTGTAAATCCACCCGAGCCACACCGGGAATGCGTTGCACAGGCTTGACCAAATATTGATTCAATAAATCATAAGCACCTTCTAAATTGCGGTCACCAGTGATGCGTAATTTCATGAAGGTTTCTTCACCTGCCTCGGCTTTGTTGATTTGAATGTGCCTGACATCATCTGGCAATGAAGGCCTGAGCAAATCCACCTGCTCCTTGATCAACATCGCCGTTTCATCGACATCTGCATCAGTGGCAAACATCATGCCCACACCACCGCCTTCGGTGCTGGAATTGGAATTCATGCGCTCAATACCACCGATGGTGGCCAGTGCCTCTTCCAAGGGCCGGGTGATGGTTCGCTCCACCTCTTCTGGTGTACCGGCTTGATAAGGCACAAACACATAATAAAAAGGCAATTTGATTTCAGGCATAGACTCCAGTGACAACAGGCGTGATGAAATCAATCCCATGGTCAACAAGGAAACGAATATCATGCTGATGGTGATGGGCCGATTCAATGAAAAAGCAGCAAACCGGCTGATTCCAGTTGATGCTTGTTCGAAAGCCTGAGGGTTTTTCGCTGGGTCTTTAGCCATTGTTTTGCTCCCGTGTCATCAAAGAAAACAGCACCGGAATCACCACCAAGGTCAGCAAGGTAGAAACCAACAAACCTCCCATCACAGTGATCGCCATGGGCGCCCTGATTTCACTGCCGGCATCTGTGGCACCCAAAGTAATGACCATGGGCATCAAACCGAGTACAGTGGTCATGGTGGTCATGATGATGGGGCGCAATCGAGATTGACCTGCTTCAATGATGGCCGCAGTTTTATTGATGCCTTGTGCCATCAGTTGCTTGATCAAGTCAATCAATACAATGGCGTTATTCACCACGATACCTGCCAGCATGATAAGACCAATAAACACCACCACAGAAATGGTGGTGCCAGTTAAATACAATGCCCAAATGGCACCAATAAAGGCCAATGGAATGGAAATCAATATCACAAAAGGATGCACCAATGACTCAAATTGTGAAGCCAAAATCATATACACCAAAAACACCGCCAAACTCAAAGCAAATACCATGGATTGGTTAGACGATTCCAAATCTTCATTTTGTCCCGTGACTTGACTGTAAATCAAAGGATGAATACCCGCTGCTTGCAACTTTTCTTTGGCCAATGCCACCGCATCACCCAAAGCCACGCCTTGAATGTCTGCTTTGACCACAATCACTCGTTGTTGGTCTCGACGTTCAATTTGCCCAGGCCCTTCCGCCAAACGCACCTCAGCCACATCTGACAATCGAATCGGTGATGTGCTGTTTGGGTTGATGATTAAATTCCTGACATCTGCTACAGAGTCACGCTGTGTTTCCATGGTGCGTACCCGCAATTCAACCTTTTGGTCTTGCCAATGGACATTGGTTTCTACCTTGCCCAGCACTTTGTTCACCACATTATTGGCCACTTGTGACACATTCATGCCCAATGAAGCAATTTTTTCTTGATCAAAATACAATTGAATTTCTGGGTTCCCCACCTCAACCCCATCATCCACATTGATGAAAGCAGATTCACTTTGTAAGGCTTTTGCCATTTTCGCCGCATTTTCTTTCAACAAAGTCAGGTCATGTCCTGCCAATTCAATCTCAATCGGCACAGCCAAATCAAAGAACTGTCCGGCGGCCAATTCACTTTGTAAACCGGCTTTTTCATTCAACACGGCCAACAAATCTTCTTGGATGCGTTTTTTGTCACTGCCCGGAGCCAAATTCAGCAAAATCTCTCCCGAATTTTCACCACCAGACAAAGCAGAGGCATCCAGTTTATTGCCTTCACCACTGATGCCATAAACAAAGGTCACCCCTTCAATACCAGCAATTTTACTGCTGATGTTCTTGAAAAATGTATCGGTGGATTCAATCGTTTCACCTTCGGGTAATTTAAAAATCACCTTGGCCTTGTCGGCTTCTAAATCAGGAATCAGTTCCATTCCCAAACGCGGCACCAGTTGTAAAGACAAGACAAAACTGACCATGGCCAACATGACCACCAACCAACGGTGCGCCAGCGCCCAAGGCAACAACTTCTGATACAAAGCACTCAATAATTCGTACAATCCATTGACCGCTTTAGCAGGCAGGTACAAAACCCACCCCATCAACTTAGCCACCAAGCCAAACAGCGACTTAAAAAACCAGATTATGGCCTCAAATATGTTATTGAAAAACCCGCGCCTCACTTTTCTGACATGACCACCGAAGCGGGTTTTAGACACATAGGCGTCTTGTCCCGTGTTGCTCAAGTGGTCATTTTTTCGGGTTTTCAAACTCGACATCATTGGAATCAAGAGCAAAGCAAATAACAATGACACAATCAAAGTAAAAGTCACTGTCAAAGCTTGGTCTTTAAATAATTGACCGGCAATGCCTTGAACAAAAATCAAAGGCAAGAACACCGCAATGGTGGTCAAGGTTGAAGCGGTGATGGCGCCACTGACTTCATAGGCACCTTGTTCGATGGCATGCAATGGTGGTTCATCTTTGTTTTGTTTTTTCATTTTGGCCGCTATGTTTTCAAGCACCACAATGCCATTGTCCACCAACAACCCCACTGCCAAAGCCACACCTCCCAATGACATGATGTTAAAACTGACGCCAGCACGGTACATAAAGAAAAAGCCTGCAACCACTGAAACTGGTATCAAAGCACCGATGATCACGGTAGCCCATGCATCTTGTAAAAACAAAAAGATAATCAAGACCGCCAAAAAACCACCTATGATGGCTGATGAAACCACATTGTCTATGGCGTCTTTGATGAATAACGATTGGTCATTGATGATTTGTAATTGACTGCCATCGGGCAACTCTTTGGATATCTGCTCTATTCGTTCTTTGACTGCTTCTGCCACCGCCACCGTGTTGCTGTCACCTTCTTTATAAATGGCGACCTCAATGGCTTCTTTGCCATTCAGTCGATTGATCGATTTTCGGTCTTTGTGACCCAGTTTGACTTCAGCAAGGTCTTTGATTTTAATGATGCGGCCTTCTTTGTTAGCCACAATCAGCTCTTTGATGCCGTTGATGTCTTCAAACTGGTTGATGGTTCTGACCAAAAACATTTGCGAACCTTGTTTAATGGCACCACCAGTGAGGTTTATGTTTTCTTGGCGCAATCGAGAAGAAATGTCGTTGATGGTCAGGCCTAATTGTGCCATGCGAAATTGATCGGGTTGAATTTCGATTTCTTTCTCAAAACCACCAGAAACTTTTACGGCTGCCACGCCAGCCACCGGATCTAATTTTTTCTTTAAGATGTGATCAGCATAAGAGCGCAAAGCTTTCAATTCAGCCTCACCTTCAGCCGCATCCAAACTCAAAGCCAGTTGAATCACAGGGTCTGTTGAGGGATTGAATCGCAGCAAAATCGGTGCATCCACATCCAAAGGCAAACGCACCGCATCCATGCGATCGCGCACATCATAGGCCGCTCGCTTCATATCCGCATCCCAAGTGAACTCCAGTTTCACATCAGAACGGCCAGTAGTTGATGTGGAGAACACACGCTTGATGCCTTTCACCACACCCACTGATTCTTCTAAAGGTTTGGTGATCAGTAACTCAATCTCTTCAGGACCGGCATTTTCATACTCTGTCCGTATGGTCATGGTAGGGTATTCCAACGACGGCAACAAAGTCACCGGCATTTCCTTCATGGCGATTGTGCCAAATAACATGATGGTGATGGCCATCATCGCCACAGTGACTCGTCGCGTCACTGCAAAATGCGTCAATCCTTTCATGGTGCCCTCTGTATCAGTTGTAATTGACGACTTTAACGAATGAATCAGGAGTCAAGTTGTGCTTACCTGTTGTAATGACTGTTTGTTGAGCCAATATACCTGAAGTGATTTCAATGGTGTCATTCATTTCATAACCCAAGGTAATGGTGGTGCGTTTGACTTTGTCTTCACCGTCCAGCTCATAAACATAAGCCATTTCATCTTCACGTATGATGGCGTCTTTGTTGACCACAACCACATCCTTTTTTTGGTCATAAATCACTTCAGCTTTGGCAAACAAGCCAGGTCTGAGCACATGGTCTTTGTTTTCAATGGCCACTGTGACTTCAAACGTGCCTGAACTGGAATCCACCGTGGGTGCGATGCGTTCCACTTGGCCATTGATGGTCATGTTTTTGACCGCATCGAAATCAAAACTCACAGGCAAGCCTTTCTTCATCAACAACCAGTGGTGTTCTGGTACAGAAATTTTTGCTTGAAGGGAATCAAAATCAACCACGTCAAAAACTGCGGTGGCATTTTGAATCAGATTTCCAATTTTAACGTGCCTTTTTGCTACCATTCCATCAAATGGCGCTTTGACTTTGGTGAATGATAAATTCATGGCCGCTTGGTCATAACTGGCTTTCAGAGACTTGGTTTCAAAACGTAAATTGTCCACTTGCTCAGTGTTGGTCAATCCTTTTTTCAACATCAACTCAGCACGTTTTAAATTATTTAAACTTTTCTCATAATTGGCTTTGGCACTGTTCAATGATAACTGTTGGGTGTCAGATTCCAAAACCAACATAACATCCCCTGCTTTCACCACATCACCTTCTTCCACCTTGATATCCAAAATGATACCCGACGATTTGGTTGTTACAGTGGCTTGCCTGTCAGCCTCTAATACCGCTGTGGATTTGAACGTGGCAATGGCATCGCCTAATACGGTTTCTGTGGTTTCGACATTGATGACAATTTTTTCTTTTTCTTTGTCCTTCTTTTCTTTGGTGGCTTCAGCAGAACCGCCACAACCAGACAGCAATAACGACGAAAAGCCCAAACCCAGGGCCAATAATGCTTTTTTACTCATGATGATTTTAAGATTCAGTAGATTAAATTATTATACCCACAGACACATATTAATCATGTGCCTTTAGTCATTGACTTAAGGAACCTTGCTTTCCTTCTTTTATTTTTGAATAAAAAAACGTTTTGCCAAGGTTCGTGAAATTCAGCACTTAAGCTTTTGGTTCGCTTTTCACACGAGCCAGGCTGACCTATTGCTGCACTCCTCTGCTGGCAGTCAAAGAAATTCAGCTTCGCTGTTTAGACAATTAAGTCCGTTTAAAGTTACAAAAAAATAAAATTATCAAATTAAAATTTCAACCAGCAGCAAAGTTCAATTGACATTTTCTATTACCGTCCATATATTGCTTTAACAGATTTTTCATTGAGCCGAAAGCTCACAACATTGATAGGAGTGAATCATGTCTTTTGAATTACCAAAATTACCCTATGCTGAAGATGCTTTGGAACCACACATTTCAGCTGAAACCTTACAATATCACCATGGCAAGCACCACAATGCTTATGTTACCAATCTGAACAACATGATCAAAGGCACTGAATTTGAAAACATGTCTTTGGAAGACATAGTGATGAAATCTGATGGTGGCATTTTCAATAACGCCGCTCAAATTTGGAACCACACCTTTTATTTCAATGGCTTTTCACCTGAAGGTGGCGGTGAACCCACCGGTGTTTTGGCTGACAAAATCAATGCCGCATTTGGTGATTTCGCCACTTTTGTTGAAAAATTCAATGCTTTGGGCTTGGCCACCTTTGGCTCAGGCTGGGTGTGGTTGGTTCAAAATGAGTCAGGTGATGTGGAATTGGTCAACAGTTTCAATGCCGGCAACCCCATGACTGAGGGCTACACTCCATTGATGACTTGTGATGTTTGGGAACATGCATACTATGTAGACACGCGCAATGACCGTGGCGGTTATTTGAAAAACTTTTGGAACTTGGTTAACTGGGACTTTGTTGCCAGTAACTTAAAATAACACACCAAATCCAAACCAAGAAAAACCCGCTTTATGGCGGGTTTTTTTTATGAAGCAAAAAATTTGATTAGTTTACACTGAAAGCAAATTGCTGCTTTTCTTGTGTGTTTTGATTGATGAGCTCAAGCTGATAATCACCCGATGTTAAGCTGTTTTTAGTCACTATGACACTGATCAAATCCAAATGCGGCTCTAAGTTTTCGATTTGCATATCAACTGCCCCCGTTATTGACACCTGATAGGCATCACTGGAAAGGTAATCAACTGGAATTTGAATCAAATGATCTTGTTTGCCACTCAATACCCAATTGGGCTGTTCTGCACTTCTGACTTGAGAAAAAACTGAAACAGTGGGCGCCACCAATGATTGTACATTCGAGGTGTTTTGACTCGGCATCAAAAGCCCCCAGGTCATCAACACAAAAG
>JAUIHY010000101.1 GCA_030432115.1 Gammaproteobacteria bacterium
ACATTGCTTGGGTCAATTCTTGTGGTTCCAGCTAACAACTGCAATTGGTTGTTATCTGACCTAAGCAGATAAAAGCGACGGTCACTTCCTGATTGGTTGGCATGCATCAATAGGTGGCCATTGTATATAATTACATCCCCGTTGATGTCGCCAGCAATGATTGGGTAACCGTCACCGGCCCCGTTGAGGTTGGTGTGGAGTTCATACTGTCCATTTCCTGTGTTGTATTGAAACAGTTCACGACCCACATTGCTTTCCATCACGGCATATAAATTGCCATTAAATACGAATTGTGAAGTTAAGTTCGAATCTGCGCCACCACCAGGGGCGTCTGCATTTGTGATTTGGGTCAGCGTGGTACCGTCAAACCGAAAAGGTTCATCATTGTCTGCTGCATTGGCGGCTTCAAAAAATAATTCGCCATTAAAAATAGCAAAATTACTGGGTCTGGCTTGTACCGCTCCCGGAGTGATGTCGCGGTAAAGCTCAAAGATTGTAGGCGTTGCTGAAGATTGAGCAGAAAATAGTAACGTTAACACCAGTGATGGCATTAACAAGTTTTTAAACAGATGTGTTTTCATAAAAGAAGCCTTATAGAAAATTTATTTTTTGACAACAAAAGAACCGGTTTGGTTGTTGAAGTGTCCCCTTGATATTGATTTAACATTATTTTACAGTTGAGTTCAATCGCTATGTGAAGGTTATGTCATTTAAACAATAAATCATGATTAAATAGGATGCAGGTGATGACATTCACTGGTGTTATGGCGGCCTATCAAAACAATGCATAATAAGATTTAAAACTGATATTGGATTATAATTCTGATTTTTTCTCGGGTTTGTGAATATGGGATTGATTGATACTCAAGTTTTTGAAGATGACATGGGCTTTGCTCAGATGCTAGATGCTAATGATGCTTTACGTCACATGAGAGACGCTTTTTATATACCTAAAATGAAAGGCACTTCGAAAGATGAGATTTACCTCTGTGGTAATTCTTTGGGTTTGCAGCCCAAATTGTCTGCGAAATATGTCAAAGATGAGTTGATTAAGTGGCAACAATTGGGTGTTAAAGGTCATTTTGAAAGTGAGTTTCCTTGGATGCCATACCATGAACTTTTGGCTGAAAGTTCCGCTTCATTGGTAGGAGCTAAAACCACAGAAGTGGTGTGCATGAATTCTTTGACTGCGAATTTGCATTTTTTAATGGTCAGCTTTTATCAGCCAACAGACAAGAAGCACAAGATTCTGATAGAGGATCATGCTTTTCCATCTGATCACTATGCCGTTGAGTCGCAGATTAAGTTCCATGGTTATGATCCGGCAGATTCTATGGTGTTGTTGAAACCTCGTCAGGGAGAAGACTGTTTGCGTACAGCAGACATTTTACAAACCATAGATGAGCAAGCCGATGAATTGGCTTTGATTATGTTGCCGGGTGTTCAATACTATACCGGTCAGGTGCTTGATATGCAGCAAATTGCAGATGCCGCACAACACCATGGCATCACTTTGGGTTTAGATTTAGCCCATGCAGCAGGAAACATCGAAATGTCACTGCATGATTGGGGTGTGGACTTTGCTGCTTGGTGTACTTATAAATACCTCAACTCTGGTCCTGGATCGATTGCAGCCTGTTTTGTTCATGAAAAACATCATGACAACGCTGAGCTGCCTCGTTTTACGGGCTGGTGGGGTCACGACAAATCGACACGTTTTAAAATGGATAACACTTTTGTGCCAATACAAACGGTAGAAAGCTGGCAACTGTCAAACCCCACTATTTTGTCTTTGGCGGCCATCAGGGGGTCGTTAGAAACTTTTGATAACGCAGGTGGAATATCACCACTTCGAAACAAATCGAAACAATTAACTGCCTATTTGCGGTTTTTGCTTAATAATCGACTCAAAGAACAAGTGGGTATCATCACTCCTGATGATGACTTGTCTGGCTGTCAATTGTCCTTAACGATAAAAACAGAGAAGCCAGGTAAAGCCGTTTTTGATGCGATTGAAGCCGCTGGTGTGACCTGTGATTGGCGTGAACCGAACGTGATACGCGTGGCTCCGGCGCCTTTGTATAACAGTTTTGAGGAGATGGTTCAGTTTGTCGATATATTAGAGAAAGCAGTATGAATACTCAAGAAAAACCGCGTCATATCACCATCATTGGAGCAGGGTTAGTCGGCTCTCTACAGGCCATTTATTTGGCGCAAAGGGGATATCAAGTCACTGTTTTTGAACAATTACCTGACATCCGTAAAGAAGCGATTCCGGCAGGGCGTTCCATTAACTTGGCATTGGCAAACCGAGGCATACATGCTTTGGAACAAGTGGGTGTAATGGAACAGGTCAAGTCGTTGTTGATAACCATGAAAGGCCGGATGCTGCATGATGAGTCAGGTAACCTGCACATGCAAAAGTATGGTCAAAAATCTGAAGAGGTGATTTATTCAGTGTCTCGAGCAGGCTTGGTCAGTATTTTACGGGATAAAGCTGAAGCCACAGGTTTGGTGAAGTTTTATTTCAAACACGAGCTCAAGGGCATCAAGTTTGACACGCGCCGTTGTGATATTGAAAACCTCATCACTGGCGAGATAAAAGCTCATGAGTTTGAGTATTTGGTGGGTGCCGATGGCGGTGGCAGCCAAGTCCGGGCTTGTATGGAGGCATTGGAAACAACTGAGGTGACCTCAGAACTGTTAGATCACTCTTATAAAGAATTAACGATTCCAGCAGATGCCAATGGTGATTTTCAGCTGTACAAAGAAGCTTTGCATATTTGGCCACGAGGCGAGTATATGTTAATTGCTTTGCCTAATCCTGATGCCAGTTTTACACTAACTTTGTTTATGCCAAACCGTGGCGAAGTCAGTTTTGAGGCCATCCATGATGAGCAACAACTAGAGCAATTTTTTGATCAGCATTTCGCTGATGCCAAAGCATTAATACCTGATTTGAAAACTGAGTATTTTAACAACCCAACAGGTTATTTAGGCACCATCAGGTGTAGTGATTGGCACCATGAAAACGTCATGCTAATTGGTGATGCAGCTCATGCCGTTGTGCCCTTTCATGGTCAAGGCATGAATGCTGGTTTTGAAGATTGTGCGCAATTAAATGCAGCATTAGAAGCATCAGATGATGACTGGCAAATGGCAATTCCGCAGTTTGAAGCTGCACGCATTGATAATGCCAATGCCATCGCAGATATGGCTCTGGAACATTATGTGGAAATGAGGGCGACAGTCAGAGACCCTAAATTTCACCTGAAAAAAGCCATAGCCTTTGAACTAGAGAACCGACTGCCTGAGTATTTTATTCCACGTTATTCCATGGTGACTTTCCACTTGATTCCTTATGCCGAAGCAAAATCTCGCGGTTTGATACAGTCAAGGATTTTGGAGCAGCTCAGCGAAGGTATAAAAGACATCAGTGAAGTTGATTTTGAGCGTGGCGAACGCTTGGTGGTGCAAAAATTACCCAGGCTGAATTTGGGAAATTAATTTAGGCCATTACAGATGCTGAAAAAATGGATAAAACACCGTGGCTATTTTGCCTTGATATGGGGTCCTTTATTGGCATTCAATTTTTTCGCTGAGTATCAACTTGAAAAAATGCCTGAACTGGAGCCTTGGAGTGATTTGGCTGGGGTGCTGTTTTTTATTGTGTTGACCATCAGATGCAAAAAAATTTTCGGCTCAATACAGTGCACGTACTTTGTTTTCCTTTGGTTAGTCGCAATACCCTTCAATTTTGGGTTGGTGTTCCTGCATAAGTCAAATGACTTGTTTATGATTATAAATGTGGTTGTGGTTTTTGGAATTGCGTATTTCGCCATTCTTTCGGTGACAAAAACTATTCCACTTTCTGATAAAGCTGTTCATCACCCCAAGCTTTGAAAAACAGTTGATCAAAGGCATCAGCTGATTGGCTTTCAAAACGTATACGGGTTTTGGTGAGTTTCATGATGAATTTATTTTGGCCTAAATAGGTCAGCCGATAGGCCGGTTGTTTGGGGAAGTGCAGCATCAAATGACCATCTTTGATGGAAGTTTGGATTGTTTTGTCATTTGTCTTGTTGTGAAAACTGCCGACATATGACTGCAAGGCTGCTTCATCAATTTCGACTGGAAAATCATAAGACTTCATTGGATTGTCACTGTTCATCAGGTGACCGGCAATGTCTTCAACAGGATGTTCGGCTTGGTTGGTGATGGCTGCCACCACTTTGTTTTCTTTGGGATCTATCATCAGCATGCTGCGAAAGCCACCGGTGCCGCCGTTGTGCCATAAAACACCCTCGTTGATGTGCCAGTTCAAACCCAAAGTCACACCACGTTCCTGGTAATGCACCTGTTTACTCAGCTCGATGGCCTGTTTTAATTCTGGGTGGTCGGCTTTGAGTATGGCAATGCCAAAAGTCAGTAAATCTTCAATGCTGCTGTTAACAGAGCCCGCGCCAGCCAGGGCTTTGAAATGCCAGTTGGACACCTCATATTTACCCGCATAGCCGGTCACACGAAGGTCAGCTGGGACCATTGATGCATCGGCATAGCTGTGGTTCATGTTCAGCGGTTTGAACACATGTTCTTGTAATAAGTTTTGGTAGCTGTCTTGATTCAAAATGGCCAAAGCCTCACCCAATAAGCCAACGCCGAAGTTTGAATAGGCATAGTGTTGTTGGTCTTGTAATACCACTTGGTCAGAAACGGCTTCCAATAAATCTTCTCTTTGGTAGTCGGCATAGGGGTCTTTGCCAAAAATATTTTTTTGGTTGCTGGGTAGTCGAGGCAAACCTGATGAATGGGTGGCCAATTGTTTAAGGGTGATGGCCTGCGGTGATTTAAGTTGTAGCTCAGTGGGTAACACGCTGTCGATGTGATCATCGAGTGACACTTTTTTTTGCACCACAGCTTCTGCCAATAGCAAAGCCGTCATGGTTTTGGTGATGGAACCGATTTCAAAAACAGATTGTGGTGTCAGTGGTTTTTGTTGTGCCTTGTTGGCCCATCCGTGAACATGAACGGCTTTTTGGTCTTGCTCATAAACGGCCACAGCGATGCCGGGATTGTAATCATGCTTTACCCTTTGTTGGATTTCAAATTGAACATTTTCAGGAACATCTGCCGCAAACACATTCAGGCTCAACGCCATCAGCAACCATTTCATAAACAAACCTTTGGGTGGTGGTGAATGGTTATTATGACACAATGTGAGGCTCGGCCAACAGGTGCTGATTGTCATGAATGACCTTCAGCACTGTCAAATGTGAAGAAAAAAGATAAAATAATTGCTTTTATTAAAACCAACGAGGAATAAGAGATGAGATTATCAGCGACTAAATTGATGGGTGCATTGGGATTGATGGCATGGGGCATGGGTGTTCAAGCCGATGAATTGAAATTAGAAGATGTATTGAATGATTATTATGAAGCCAAAGGCGGACTGGAAGTCATCAAAGGCATTAAATCCATGCATGCCAAAGGCAAGATGAGCATGGGTCCAATGGAAGTACCATTAGAGATTTATGCTAAGCGACCCAATAAAGTTCACGTTTCCTTTGAAGTTCAAGGTATGAAAGGCATCCAAGCCTACGACGGAAAAACAGGTTGGGCTGTGATGCCATTCATGGGCAAACCTGACCCTGAAGAGATGGCTGATGACCAATTGAAGCAAATTCAAGAGCAAGCCGATATGGATGGCGTATTGGTTGATTATGAAAAGAAAGGCCACAAAGTTGAATTGGTTGGTACTTCAGAAATCGAAGGCACACCTGTGATTGAGTTGAAAGTGACCAAGAAAAATGGTGACGTGATGGAGTACTTCTTGGATGAAGAGTACAAGTTAGAAGTCATGGTTCGCGCACAAACCACCATGATGGGCCAAGAAATGATCACCGAATCGTTCACATCAGGTTACCAGGAAGTGGGTGATACAGTTGTTCCCATGCAAACCACTGTCAAGGTGAATGGTGCTGTGGCCCAAAGTCTGACTTTTGAATCATTTGAATTCAATGTGGATGTGGAAGACGCCATGTTTTCGATGAAAGAAAAAGCCGAGAAACCAGCAGCGGATGCGGCAGAAAAATAAACCACCACAGGGGACAATGATGAATAAAAAACAATGGTTTTTGGCGTTGGCCATGTCGCCAATACTTGGGTCGAGTGCGGTGATGACCGCCTCGGCCAAAGAGATCAAAGTCGACTCTTATACCTTTGGTGGCTTATCAGCACGCGCCATAGGGCCGGCTGTGATGAGCGGCCGGATTTCAGCTTTGGATGCCACCAACAGTGATGCGCCCACCATTTACGTGGGTACTGCCAGTGGCGGTGTTTGGAAATCAAATGACGGCGGCATCGGTTTCAGCCCCATTTTTGATGACCACACACAATCCATCGGTGCAGTAAGCATTGACCCACAAAATGAAAAGAAAGTGTGGGTCGGTACGGGTGAATCTTGGGTCAGAAACACGGTTTCGGTCGGTGACGGTGTTTATGTCACTGAAGACGGCGGCATCAAGTGGAAACATTTGGGCCTGGAAAAAACCGAACGCATTGCGGCCATCGAAGTGGACAGCTTGAATGGCGACAATGTCTTCGTTTGTGCCACCGGTGCTTTGTGGAATGACGCCAAAGAACGCGGTGTTTACCGCACCCAAGACAGCGGTGAAACTTGGGAAAAAGTGTTGTATGTGAACGAGTCAACCGGCTGTTCTGATTTGGTTATCGACCCGAACAACCCGAACATCCTGTATGCAGGCATGTGGGAATTCAGACGCTCTCCTGACTATTTCACATCAGGTGGCGAAGGTTCTGGCCTGTACCGTTCTGTCGACGGTGGTGATTCTTGGCAAGAAATGAAAAACGGCTTGCCAGAGGGTGAAAAAGGCCGCATCGCTTTGGCCGTTGCCGCATCTCAATCCACCACGGTATATGCCACAGTAGAGTCTGAATCAACAGCCCTTTACCGTTCTGACGACATGGGTAAATCATGGGAAAAACGTTCAGAATCAGCGATGGTTCAAATGCGTCCATTCTATTTTGGTGAATTGAAAGTTGACCCAACAGATCCCGAGCGTGTTTATAAGCCCAGTTACACCACAGTAATTTCAGAAGATGGTGGTAAATCATTCACATCGATGTTCTCAGGTGGTTTTTCATCAACTGTGCATCCTGATCACCATGCTTTGTGGGTCAACAAAGACAACCCCAATCAAGTAATTTTAGGTACTGATGGCGGTGTTTATGTGTCGCACAACAAAGGCAACAATTGGCGCATGGTGGGCTCTTTACCTGTCAGTCAGTTTTATCATGTGTCACATGATGACCAATGGCCTTACCATGTTTATGGCGGTTTGCAAGACAATGGTTCTTGGGAAGGACCATCTCGTGCACCGGGCGGCATTCAGTCAAAACACTGGAATTCGATTGGTATGGGTGATGGCTTTTGGGCATTTGTTGATAAAACAGATCCCAATGTGATTTACTCAGAATACCAAGGTGGTAAATTATTGCGTTTGGATCGCACCGTTGGTGAAATAAAGAATATTCCGCCTGTGGCTCGTGGTAATGAAGAAGATTTGCGTTTCAATTGGAACACACCTTTGCTGGTCAGCGCGGCCAAGCCGGGCACCATTTATTACGGTTCTCAATATGTCCATGTGTCAACCGATCAAGGTGAATCCTGGAAAACCATTTCACCAGATTTGACCACTGATGATCCCAAAAGACAGCGTCAAAGTTCCACTGGCGGATTAACCATTGATAATTCGACGGCTGAAAACAATGCCACCATTTATTCGATTGCTGAATCAGAAATTGATGGTGATGTGCTGTGGGTTGGCTCGGATGATGGTTTGATTCATTTGTCACAAAATGCCGGTGAGTCATGGAAAAATGTAGGCAAAAACATCAAAGGCGTTCCCAAAGGCACTTGGGTGTCACGCATCACCACAGGTGCACACGATAAAGGTACGGCTTTTGTGACATTCGACGGTCACCGCACCGGTGACATGAAAACCTATGTTTACCGCACTGAAGATTTTGGTCAGTCTTGGACCAAATTATCTGCCAATGATTTGGGCTATGCTTGGATCATGCGCCAAGACACTGCGAACCCAGACTTGTATTTCTTGGGCACTGAATTGGGCTTGTATGTTTCTTTGGATGCCGGTCAGAACTGGGCCAGATTCAAAGAAAACCTGCCTAAGGTGGCGGTTCATGACATGGTCATTCATCCGACTGAGCACG
>JAUIHY010000102.1 GCA_030432115.1 Gammaproteobacteria bacterium
GTATGGGGCTTTTTGAGGGTTTATAGGCCATGGTTTGTCTCTTGGGTTATTAATATTGTTTCTGTAGAGTTATAAAAAAATTAAGGGTGAACGGGTACTTTTCAGAGATACTTGGGTCGAGCCCGAGTATGACGTTTGAGTTGACATATGGCCTTAAGTGTTTGCATTATAATTAAATCTTGCCCATTTTTTGTAGGCCTTTGAGGTATGAGCTGACGGCACTGACATTGGCTTTGCTGTCATATTTGTTGATGATGGATTGGAGTAATTTCCCCGCTTGTTCTGTTTTTTTGTTTTGGTACAAAATTTTGGCGCTGAGAAAAAACTGATCAACGATGAATTGCGGTTCATGCGGATAGGCTTTGTCCAAGCCTTTGACCATTTGAATGACATGAGCAAACTGATGTTTGTTGTTGCAGTGGGTTATCAATTGGCCCATGTCAGTCGCTTCATCGGGTCGGAGTACGTGACCATCTTGTTGGTAACTTTTCCACAATTCGGTGGCTTTTGACCATTCTTTTTGGTGAATCAACTGGGTTAAATATTCTTTGGGTGACTGGCGAGATTTAACCGTCAATAAATTTTGTGCCTTATGAGCCAAAGCATCCAAGTCATCGCGGCCTTCTTTTTGCATGTCTTTGATGATGGCAAGTGCCGACTGTGGGTCTTTGTTCTCAATCAGTTCTTCTATGCGGCGTTTAATCGGGTCGCCATCATCGACATTTTGTTTGCCTCTGGTGTCTTCGGTATCATGTGGCGTGTGATCCAATTCATCGGCATGGTAATACATCACATAGCCCATCACCAAGAAGGTGAAAATCAGTGAATAGTAATAAATCAATGAATAAACGATGCGATCGAGCCAAGAGGGCAAAAGGCCATTGAGTAAATATTCAATCAATAACACCAAGGCACCCACCACCATCAAAAAGCCAAACATCAGCCAGTAATCTAAACCGAGGCGTTTGACAATTTCGACCAGCTGTACAGGGTTCAAGGCGGACAATACATGGTCTGTTTGTGACAACAGCATCAAATAGGCCGGTGTGATGAACAGGCTGACCACCAACAGCGCCATTGACAAGGCGGGGTTTTGTGGTGTGACAAAGAAAAGGATCAACAATTGAATGGCCGGCAAGCCCAAGGCCTTAAAGCCGATGGTGTCACTGATGTTTTTGTTGTATTTGTCTTCAAAGGCAAAATGGCCATCGGCCACATCCAGCATGACTTCAAATGACACTTTATAAACCGCCAAAAACAGCATCACGGAAACCAAAAAACCCCAGAAGGGGATGGGAATCATTTCTAGAATGCTGGCCACAGCCAAAGCAGACAACAAGTAAAACAGCTTGGTACTGCCCATGTAGCTGAAGAAAAAAGGAATCTCAAAGATGAAACGTCGGTTTTTGGGTACGGCAATGGTCATGGTTGTCTTGATAATGCTAACAGTTGTTCTATATGTTCCATCAACTCGATTTGGTCAATCATGTCATTGACGTAATCCAGTCGATCGGTCTCTATGGTCAGTACGCGGCTGCTGCCATGTTGTTCACGAAATCTGCTGATCCAGTTTTCATACAATTTTTCCAAACGCTTTAGGTAGCTCAATGGAATGTCTTGTTCCATGGCTCGCCCGCGCAGCTTGATGCGTTTGCGCATGGTTCGCACAGAACACTTCAAGTAAATCATCAGGTCAGGTGGTTTGATGGCGTTTTGAATGCTTTGGTACAAACTTTGATAGGTTTGCCAATCTCGTTTGCTGATTTTGCGCATCTGAAACAAGGCGGTGGCAAATATTTCTACATCCTCAAAAAGGGTTCGGTCTTGAATCACCACGCCGGGTGTGATGTCCAGCTGTTGGTGAATTTTGAATTTACTGGCCAAAAAATACAATTGTGAATGAAAGCCCCAAGCTTTCATGTCCTGATAAAAATCATCCAGATAGGGATTGTCATCATTTGGCTCATAAAAAGGCGTGATGTCATACGTTTGGGTGAGGAACTCCACTAAGGATGTTTTTCCGACACCGATGTTGCCAGCAATGCCTATGACTTTATTTTCCATGGATTAGTTGGCGGCCTTCAATTGTTGTCCAGTCCAAGATAAAAAGTGTTGTTTTTGCTTCTTATTGGTTTTTTTCAATGGGGTTAAGGTCACCTTGGCTTGTTTGCTTGTGGTCAATGTTAGCTCGGTTTGTTTCATTTGGCCTGCGCGTGCGAATGTGATGGCCCATTTGTCTCCCGCTTGTGCTTTCTTTGTCCAAGTATCCCAATCTTTTTCTTTCATGCGCATACCATTGAGGGCTATCAATTCATCGCCCACGGTCAAACCCGCCAGCCAAGCGGGGCTGCTTTTGTCCACCAATGTGACGGTGTTTTTTTGCGCAGTAAACCCCGTCCACAATGGCAAGTCTTTGTTTTTCTCTTCTTTGACTGTTAAGCCATAAAAAACCAACATATCAGCAAAAGGCAGTGGTTTGGTGCCATCTATGTGGTCTTGCCAGAGGTCTGAAAAATCTTCACCGGTTAATGACCGAATGATGCGCAGCACATCTTGTTTTGTGTAACCCAAATGGCTGTTGCGATGTTGCTTGAACAACTCAGCCTGCAGGTCATCCATGCTTTTTGTGTTGTTGCTTGCCATTCGCATGCGGTAGTCTAAAAACCAAGTGGCCAAGGCGCCTTCTAAGTATATGCTGACATTGGCATTGTGATTTCGCTGGCTGTTTTCTTTTTGCCACGTGTTGAAACTGGCTTCGCTCAAGCTGCGGTGGTTGCGACCGGGTTTGCTTAAGTGTTTGGTCAAATCTTCGCTCAATTTGGCCAAATACTCTTTTTGAGTGTAAATACCAGCACGCATCAGCAACAAATCATCGTAATAACTGGTGCTGCCTTCAGCCATCCAGTACAAATCTGAATAGTTTTCTTGGTCGTAATCATAGGGTGCAATGCCGCTGGGTCGGTAGGCTTTGACATTCCACGTGTGGATGAATTCATGTGCAGTGGTGGCTAGAAATCGGAGGTATGTCTTTTTGTCGCTGAAGCCAAAGCGATCGAATTGCATGATGGTTGAATTCACATGTTCGGTTGCACCGCGCAAACCAGGGCCTGCATGAATCATATAGAGGTAGCGTTCAAAAGGAAATTCGCCCCAAATCTTTTCTGCCTGATGATGCAATAAAGTGGTTTGTTTTTGGATGTCGGCGATGTCGTGGTTGCCTTCGCCCCAAATCAAGATTTCGTATGATTTATCATCAACACCAAAAGATACGAACTCATGAATACCTGATTCAATCGGTGAATCAACCAGTTGGTCATAATCATTGGCTTGGAAATGGTGTGCAGCAATTGATTCCAAACCTGATCGGCTGACCCAATTTTCTGGAACGTCAAGCTTAACAGTTAAGGCTTGGTCCCGAAATTTGGGTGCGTAAATAAACACACCACTGGCATCGAGAAAGGCATGGCTGTCATCGATGTGAGCGACACGATGACGGAGCATATTGGCATACACTTCATAGCTAAGATTCACTTTGCCAGGGGATTTGAGAAACACCTTCCAAGTGTTTTTGTCCATTTGTGTTACGGCGAGTGCCTTACCATTTTGTTCAGCCGTCATGTTTCGTAAGTTTTTACTCAAATCCAATATTTCATATCGTCCACTGCGCCAGACGGGCAGTTTAACAACCAAGGTTTTTTCAGTGACCTTGGGAAACTGCACTTCAACTTCAGCCAAATGATGAGGCGCATCGGTGACTTTGAATTGATAATCTATGGTGTTGGCCTGTGTTGTGGTGGATAAAATCAAGGCCAAGGCTAGGGTCAAAAAACAGTTCATCGAAGGGATTGGGATATGGAATGTTTCAATTGTGGCAAAACTTCATCCTGAAACCAAGGGTTTTTCTTCATCCAGATATTATTGCGTGGTGATGGGTGTGGTAAAACGAAAGCGTCGGGCAAATATTGTTCGAAGTTTTTCACTGTTGCAGTCAGTGTTTTTTGTGGTGATGCCAAGTGGTGATTGATAGCGTATTGGCCAATGATCAATGTGAGTTGGATGTTGGGCATCAATCGCAATAGGACATTGTGCCAAGTCGGAGCGCAGATTTTCATGGGCGGTTTGTCTCCCGATTGGCCGCTTGACTTGCCAAAACTGCCAGGATAACAAAAGCCCATGGGCATGATGGCGAAAGCATCTGCATCATAAAATTGTGCTTTGCCCACACCCAACCAGTCACGCAATCGATCGCCGCTGGCATCATCCCATGGTACGCCAGATTCATGGACTTTGCGCCCAGGCGCTTGACCAATGATCAGAATGCGGCAGGATGAGCTGGCTTGAACCACGGGTCTTGGTTTGTGTGGTAATTCATCTTTGCACAGTTCACATGCGCTGACTCGATTCAAAACACCATCAATATCAATTGGAATATTTGTCATATTTGTTATGATAAAGTAAACCCACAACTCAAAGGTAAATTATATGAAAGACACAGAACAACATTACGGCGGCGTTTCGCGATTTAACCACTGGATAGGCGCTTTGATTGTGATTGCCATGTTGGCCGTGGGTTTGTATTTTGGTGGTTTGCCCCGCGGTGATGAAAAATCCTATTTGCGCAGTTTGCATGTCAGTTTTGGTGGCTTGTTGTTTTTGTTTTTGGTTTTTCGCGTGCTTTGGCGGGTATTCAGTAAATCACCACAACCTGCTCCACAAGCCAAGCAATTGCAATTAATCACCAAAGTGGTGCATTGGATCTTGTTGTTGTGTGTATTGATCATGGCTGTGTCAGGCCCTTGGATCGTCTGGTCGGCAGGTTATGGCATCAATGTGTTCGACTTATTCACCATTCCTACGCCCATAGACAGGATGCAAGGCTTACATAAAAACCTAGAAGTCATCCATGAATACACGGCACAAGTGTTGTTATACACCTTGATATTGCATGTCTTGGCCGTCTTGAAACACCAATTTTTCGACAAAGACAATTTATTGGCTAGAATGGTTAAACGCATGCGTTAAATCTTTTTTCTGGTTACAGTGATGATAAAATCAATGTGGTTATGAATTAAGGGTGTGTCATGAGAATTATTTTATCGTTGTGTGTTTTGTTTTCTGTTTGTGATTCAGTTGAAGCGGTTTCAAATCCTGCTGTGGCTGTTAATCCTCTGGCAGCTGGTGCTGCTGCCAGTTATGAATTCACTTTTGAAACCGACCGACAAATGAATGCGGGCGATATCATAGTGGTACAAACCAATAGCAGTTCTGGACCCAATTTTTCAAGCAGTCAATATGCTTCAATGTCTCCTACATCAGCTACCATTTCTAACCGCACCCAGACCTCAACCAATGTCACCTTAGACGGGGTAATCAGTAATGGTGCCACTGTGACATTGGTCTTGAATAACATCATCAATCCAGGCAATGCAGGTCAAGGGCCGGCATATACAATCAGGACAGTTGTATTTGAGAATAACATCCCAGTCATTCAAGAAGCCACTGCACCAGGAACTGTTTATGGCGCATCTTCAAATCCAGCAGTCAGCACGCCGATTGCCGATCAAGTGATTTATGAATCAGATGGCGATCAAGTCGTCGTTGTAGACTTGAATCAACACTTCACAGATGGTGACATGGATGAGCTGACATTTACTGTAGATGCAGGCCATGACAGTGGTTTGGTTTTACCCAGTATCCAAGGTGATGCTTTGAGCTTGGCAGGCTTAGACAGCGGCTCTACACAAGTAACAATAAGGGCCAGCGATTTACCCTCAGGCAACGGTGAAGGTGAAGTCACAGATACTTTTGATGTGCGTGTGGTGGGTGAACTGGATAATGCTCAATTACAATTAAGTGATGACCAAGGCGGTGCAACTTCTGACTATACTTTTACATTCAATGTCGTTTCAGATATCAATACCAACCATTTTGTGGTGTTTCAAACGGCCAATGGCGGGTCTGATTTCAGTAACGCCACCATCGCATCGTTTTCAGCCGGAAGCTTAATCCCTGAAATATTTACGCAGTCAGCAGAGACCATCGCGATTGATTTCAATTCAGGCAGTTTAGCTGATGGCGGAAGTTTTGAAGTGGTATTTGCTGATGTTCAAAACCCTTCTATTGCGGGAATAGGCCCAGAATATGACATCACATTGCGCAGCTTTTCCCCTAGTCAAGTGGTTGATGTGGTAACCATACCAGGTGTTGATTTCGATTCAATTATTGGAACACCCACCGTTAGTCAATCAATAGATTCTGCCAGTTTGGATGAAGCAGATGGGGCTGTGGTTTGGGTCAATGATTTGAATGACCATTTTACCGATTCTGATGGTGATGCCTTAACTTTTACTGTCGAGAATAACACTGATTCAGCTGTAGTAGATGCATCAATCAATGGCAGTCAATTGTTTCTGTCACCACTGATGAATGGCACCACAACAGTGACTGTACAGGCCAGCGATTTGCCTTCGGGTAATGGGGAAGGTACGGCCACCACCAATTTCAACGTTACGGTTTTAGGTGAGTTGGAATCTTTGCTTGTTACACCTTTAGATGTTGAAGTGAATGCCTTAAGCGATTACGAAGTTTCATTTATTGCAGATGACATTTTTATAAACAATGACCTGTTGGTATTAACTTCAGATCAAAGGCCTGACTTCTCAAGCAGCAATACAGGAAGTTTGCAGGTTACCAGTAATAACTTGGAATTGAATACCTTGTCTGTGAGTGCCAATGGCGTCGCATTAGAAGTGACAAACAGCAGTGTGAACCCTGGTGATGTGGTTACTTTTGTTATAGAAAATGCCACCAATCCATCCACAGCAGGTGTGGCTGGTGAATTTATACTGACACATTTTGAAATAGGGCAACCCATTGCCATTGGGAAAGCCCAAGGTATAGATTATTTCAACAGCGACATCATTTTCAGTGATGGCTTTGAGGCAGCCAACAGGTAGCGGAGTTTTTTGATAATCATTTAGATTGGTGTTTGGTGTGATTTAAATTCTCATGTTTTGAGAAAGGTGGCAGATAAAGTTGAACCTTAATCAACAAAAGAGGAATGCGATGTCACCTTTCAGCAACTTACCAACCCAAACAGATACCACCATATTGTTTCAATACCAGGGTGTCTTTGATGACATGCCGGTGTGCTACCGGACGTGGTGCAATAAAGACATTCAAGCCGAAAGCATGATTTTTAAATGCAAAGACTTAAACGGTCAAAAAGACCAAGATTTATTACAAAAAATCAAAGCTTCAAACTTGGCTAATCACAGTAAAACCATCGCCATCAGTCGTCAGGATCCAAACTTTGTGGTGGTGAATTTTAATTTTCAGGAAAGGTAATTCATGGTTTGGGCTTCAACGGGCTCAGCCGTCTTTTTGAGCTGAGAAAAACCTACATATTGTTGGCTGGCTGAGTCAGATAATAGGGGTCAATGACTTGGCTGGCTACAGGTTTTTCATGAGTTAGGGTGTCTGCGATAGCGCAAACTTAATTTGTGTCTCTTTTTGATGGTCTAGCGCTAGACAGGTTTTGTAGTTGCGAGGCTTGCCCTTGCCTTGCACCGCAACAAAACACATTTATTAGTATAAACAGTCCAATTGGAATTTCTGTTTAGCAAATATCACCATGTGTCAGGCACCCGCAAGGGGTGCAACTACAGTATTTTTGACCATCAGTTTATTTTGTTAATATCACCTTATCGTTTTTGGTTAACCTTAAGTAATAAGTTTCATTCTTGTGCTTTAAGGCCACGGTTTGTGTGTCTTTGAACAGGGTTTTGCTGTTCAAGCCTAAGTTAAAGCGTTTGCTTTTGTTTAATGTAATTGTTGTCCTCATGATGCAAATGATAATGATTCGCATATAAAGAGTCAATAGTTATTTTTAAAATTTATTCAGGTCTATGAATTGAAAGTGATGTAATAGCAGTATAGCTAGGGTGGTTCCTAAGATATAGCAGGTTAAAAAAACAAACAGACGACATTTTTTGAATTTGACCAAAGCCAAATCTAAAACGAGGCCAAGCAGTAACCAAAGATTAAAAATCACAGCATAAGGTACCCTATTCTCTTTTCTGATTTGCCAGAATAATGTGGATTGATAAACCACCATCAAATACAGAAGGAATATAAGAAATTCAATAAAATATGTTGGCCATTTTGATGCTTTTTTGCGTTTATATATCATCACTTCAAGCTTACTTT
>JAUIHY010000103.1 GCA_030432115.1 Gammaproteobacteria bacterium
GCCAAGCTGATGCGCACCACACCGTTTTGTTCAGCCAAGCCCAAGGTTTTAATCAATTCCACCGCATAAAAATCACCAAACCGGATGCCGATGTGATGTGGGTCAACGGCTTCTACGATGTCTTTTGAATCCATACTGTCGTGAACAAAAGACAAAGTGGCCACGCGTTTGTTTGGGTCTACGCTGTTCTCGCCGATCACGCGCAATTGTGGTTTGGTGGCTATGAAGTCGAGTAACAATTGCATCAGATTCGATTCGTGTTGGGCAATCATGTCAAAGCCTTGGGCCAGACTGCTGCGGTTGATTGTGACTGCTTTATCAGTGCTTTGATTACTGATCTGGCACAAATATTCAACTACACCTTTGAGACCATAGGCCAGTTCGTAATTGACGTTGCCGGGTTGGAATTTATAGGGTGAAGTGGTGATGAAATCGTGGTTTAAGCCGGGCATGGCATCAAGCAGGTCTTGCTTGCCATACATCACGGCTTGGTGCGGGCCAAAGGTTTTGTAAGTGCTGAAGACATAAAAATCCACGTCCCAATCCTGTACATCAATCGAACGGTGCGGGGCGTAAGCCACGCCATCAACGCAAATTTGAACGCCGTGTTGATGAACCAAAGCGGTCCATTGTTTTATGGGATTAATGGTGCCGAGGATATTGGACACATGCGTCACACAAAGCAAGCGGGTTTTGTTTGACATCAAGGCTAATAAATCATCAGTTTCTAATTGCATGGTTTCGCTGTTGATGCGCCATGTTTTGACTTGGATGCCTTGTTGCTCCAAGGCCATCCAACAAGCGCGGTTGGCTTCATGATCGACATCGGTGATGATGATTTCATCGCCTGGCTGCCATTGTTTGGAGATGCACAGGCTCAATATGCGCAACAAAGCCGTGGTCGATGGGCCGATGATGACTTCTTCTTTGGCTTGGGCATTGATCCACAATTGCACCGCAGCCACGGCATCGTCCAAAACCTTGCCCGCTTCAACTGAAGTGGCATAACTGGCGCCCAATTGAACGTCATGGTGAATCAAGTAATGACCAATGCGATCGACCACCGATTGTAGTGTTTGTGAGCCACCGGCATTGTCCATCAAAACCATGTTGTTTTGCAGTCCGGGGAATTGTGAACGAATCCAGTCGATGGGGTAGGTCATGTACATTGGTCAAATAAAAAAGTAAATTGTGATGCCTTTCAAGTTTACTGTCAATGTCAAAAAAAGAGTTGGGTTCTGTCACGAAGCCGTCATTTGTGTCATTAACAATCATTGTTTTGTTTTTTACTGGGAAGTCCATAATCATGAAGCGTTCAATAATGATTTTATTGTTTCTGGCATCGATGCTCAGTCAGGCAGAAACCATCCTGACCATACAAGGCTCAAATACAGTGGGCGCGGATTTGGCACCTGAAATAGCGACTTCATTTTTATCATCTTTGGGTGCGGTTCGTATTGAAAAGGTGGCTCAGGCGGCAGAAAATGAAGTGATGATTACGGGTTACTTCAGTAATCAAAGCAGCAAAAGCATCGCCATACATGCCCATGGGTCATCCACGGGATTTGCTGGATTGGTGGCACAGACGGCTGACATCGCCATGTCATCCAGGCCAATCAAACACAGTGAAAACCTCAAGTTAATGAACCGTTGGGGCGATATGACCCGTGCGGAGAATGAGCATGTCATCGCTTTGGATGGTTTGGCCATCGTCACCCACCCCAACAACCCAGTGAAGAACTTAACACTTGACCAATTGGCCGCCATTTTTTCAGGGTCAATCAACAATTGGCAACAAGTGGGCGGGGTTCCAGCGCCAATCACACTGTATGCGCGCGATAAAAAATCAGGCACATTTGATACCTTCAATGCATTGGTGCTCAAAGCAAAAAAGAAGGCCTTGAGTGCTCAGGCCAGACGTTTTGAATCCAATCGAGAGTTGGTGGCCATGGTGGAGCGAGATCCCAATGGCATCGGGTTCACTGGTTTGGCTTACGCACCAGATGCATTGTTGGTCAAAGTTGCTGCTGATGAAGGGCTGCCAGAAATCAAGCCAGCGACTTTTTCAGTGGCTTCAGAGGACTATCCTTTGACGCGGCGTTTGTATATGTATGCAAATGCGGAGAAAAGCCCCAATAATAATGTGGCAGACTTTATACAGCATGCCAAGGGAGAGGGCTCACAACAAATCATAACAGAGGTGGGTTTTGTGGCTCAAAATATCAGCTCTGGCCAGCATGTTGTCGGGCAAACAGCACCTCTTGAATATCAGCGACTTGCGCAACAAGCCAATCGTTTGTCCACCACGTTCAGGATGCGATCTGAACGTGCTGAAATAGACACCAAGTCACAACAAGACATAGAACGCTTGGTGGCCTATTTTAATCAAACCAAACCCAAGACCATCACGCTTGTGGGGTTCTCCTCCAATGAATCTGATGACTTGCGCAATGAAAAACGCGCATACATCAGAAGTAAAATGCTGGCGTATCAACTCAGACAACATGGCTTTCGAAATGTAAAAATCATTTCATTGGGGTCACAGCTACCCATAGACAGCAACCAGACGGCGCAGGGTAAGTACAAAAACAACCGCACAGAAATCTGGGTCAGTCAGTCTTAATTTCGCTCAAGCAAGACTTATTGGTTCTATTGATTGACAAAGCAAAGCGTCACTTTTATCATGCGCGCATCAGCTAACAGGTGTCGAATATGTAAAGTATTCGGTGAAACGGGAAGTTGGTGCGTTGTCATTGAAAAGACAACAAGCCCAACACTGCCCCCGCAACGGTAAATGATGATTGCTGCCATTTGAATTCAACCACTGTGCCAAAGCATGGGAAGGGCGAATGTTTCAAGGCATCAAATTCAACATCATGAGTCCGGAGACCGGCCTGTTTATTTTTATTGGGAAACATCCCCATTTAGTTCGGGTGAGAACAGGAGACTTTCATGTCACGATTCAATCGTCGTGCTGCACTGTGTGTGGCCATTTCAACCATTTTATCAAACAACGCATTTGCTGACCAAGCACCAGAAGTCATCGACAACATGATCGTCAGTGCCAGTGTCGAAGCCATCAATGCGCAACAATTTGGCGGCTCTTTGACCGTTATCACAGCTGCGCAAATTGAAGCGGCTGCGGCCACTTATTTGTCAGACGTTTTGCGCCAAGTGCCAGGCTTTGCAGTCAGTCAGTCAGGCGGTATTGGCACACAAACACAAATCCGTGTGCGAGGCTCGGAAGCCAATCATTTATTGGTCATGGTCGATGGCGTGCGGGTTAATGATCCTGCATTGGGTGATGAATTTTTGGCCCATTATGCGATGACACAAAACATTGAGCGCATAGAAATCATTCGTGGACCACAGTCTGCCCTTTGGGGCACCGATGCCTTGGCTGGCGTGGTCAACATCATCACCAAAAAAGCCACAGCATCTTATGGTGCTTTGGACATCGAAGCCGGCTCATTTAACAGCAAAAAATTGGGTTTAACTGGCGGCACGGCCGGTGAACAGTTTCAAATCAATGCCGGTGTGCAGTTGACCGATACAGCAGGCACCAACATTTCACGCCAGGGCAGTGAAGAAGATGGATTCGAAAACACCTCATTCAATGTGTCGGCGCAATACCAAGCATCTGATGCGGTGGCTTGGAATTTTCAGCTTAACCACAACGATTCTTTGAATGAATATGACGGCACAGATTTCACCACCAGCTTACCTGCTGACAGTGACGATTGGACAGAAGCCACATTAACCCAAGGACAAGTGGGTGTGTCGTTCCAACCCCAAAACAGTTTCTGGAATGGTGCGTTATCTTATCAAATGACAGACTCTGACAATGACAATTTTGGATTGAGTTTTGTCGATGGCAGCAAGACAAGCACAGGCAGCACTGCAGCTGATACTCAAACCATCAAATTTGATAACAGTTTTGCTTTCGGTGAGCAACAGCGTGTTTCAGTTTTGATTGATCATCGAGACGTGGAATTCACCCAGGTGGGTTTGGCATCACCTTATGGTGACCCTAATCAGCAACAGTCTTACAGTGTGTTGGGCTTGGCCGCTGAGTATGCACAGTCTGTCGGTGATGACTTCTTTTGGAACATCAGTGCACGCCAAGATGATTTCAATCGTTTTGAAGATGTGGCGACTTATAATTTGGCCGCATCGTACCAAATCAGCAATGGCTTACGCCTCAAAGCTGCGGTGGGTACAGGCAGCAAAGCCCCGTCCTTTATCGAGCGCTTTGGTTACACGCCCAACAGTTTTTTGGGCAATCCTGACTTAAAACCTGAAGAATCACAATCTTGGGAGTTGGGGATTGAGCATCAATATGAAGCCAACCGATTCAGCTTGGTGTATTTTGACCAAAATTTAGACAATGAAATTGATGGCTTTGTGTTTGATGGTGTATCGGGCATGTTCACCGCAGGCAATAAAGCGGGTGAAAGCCAACGTTCAGGTATTGAGTTAAACTGGTTTGGCCAATTGACTGATGATTTCAACCTTGATTTCAACTACAGTTACACCGATGCCGAAGAAGCCAATGTGGTCAGTATCGCATCAGGTGTCAATTACAACACCGAAATCAGACGTCCAGAACACATGGCCAATTTAACCATGAATTATGCTTTTGCTGAAGACCGTGCCAAGCTGTATGCACAAGTGCGCTACCAAGGTGAGCAGATTGATAATTTCTTTGACCCTGTCACCTATGCAGCAGTGCCTACTGAATTGGATGCGGCTACGAATGTGGATTTGACTTTTACTTGGAACTTCACAGATGCCACCAAAATGTATATTAAAGGGCAGAACATCTTTGATGAATCTCAGGAAGAAGTCCTCGGTTATGCCCGCCCGGGTGCCGGTTATTACATTGGTCTGAAAACCAACTTTTAAGCCCAAAGGCACACCAAATTCAGGATTTGGTGTGCCTCTTATTTCACACTGACAGCTGCCAATTCGTACACCCAAGGCATGTGAATGACTTCTATTTTGATCACTTTGGCCTGTTTTTTGTCTATCCAAAAGTACTGAGAAGGTGCGCCTCCTGAGTATTTAATTTTATATGTATCAAAAGTGCCAGCTGGAACGGTGATTTGCTCGTCACCTAGATAAGACATTTTTATCAAATTGCTGTGGCCGTCATAACCATTAAACCAATTGATCTGCAGGGGCTGTGTTTCAGTGACCGGCATAAGGTGAGCCAACATGATGGCGCCGGTACGCTCAAGAGTTTGAGGCCGCAATTTTTCATCCAATAAAATTTTACCTTGTTTTTTGAAAGGTGCTCTGCTCATTGCGCTGTGGCCTGTTACCTGATCGCCTTGCCAATTGAGCTTGATGTCAACAGCTGTGCCCATGGTACCTGACATTTTGAGGCTGATGGGGCTTAATGTCTTGCTATCCAGTTCTGTGTCAATGATTGCATTGATGTTCATGGATTCAATGCGCGTGGTTTCAGACAGCTGGTATCGATGGTTCTTGTGGCGGAATTGGTGTTTAGATTGCCCCACCACTTCACCTTTGAATGACATATTAAAGACCAACTCTCCATCAAAAAAACGTTCGCTTAATGGCTTGAAACGATTGAGTGCTTGGCTGGCTTGACTGGGTTCACTTTTGAGGACATGAAGCGTGGCCTGTTCATTTTCTATGACCACTTGAAATACATTGTCATAGTGGGATTCATCTAAATTCATCACTGGCAGGTTTGACAATAGGTAAGTCAACATGGGCGTGGTGTTGCTGTGGCCCACTATCAATGCGTTTCCAGCTTGTTGTTTGACTTTATCAGCAAAGGCAGCCAATTTTGTGGGGTCATAACTTTGCACTTCGATACCCAGGTATTCTGCCAATGGTTGGGCTGTTGACTGGGTGCGTTGGTAATCCGTGCTGTAAATGTGTCGAATGTCGGCATGAGAAAGCATGTCAGCAATGTTCTGGGCACGTTGTTGCCCTAGTAGACTTAATTTGGGGTCCTTGCTGCCGTCATTGACTTTTTCTGCGTGCCTGACCAGATAAACCGTTTTGGCATCAGCCACAGTCGTTAATAAAGTAAAGCAAAGCGCAACAATATACAGTCGTTTCATCCAACACCTCCATTATATGTGTCATAGATTGTAACAGCAGTTGGTGGCTTGGGAATGGCACAAAGGTCATGAATCACTTGTCACCAAGCGCAACGAATCAGAGGCGAAGAGCGCGAGATAGCATGTCATTATCGACGTGGTCGCTTTCACTTCTTGTCGGGAACAAAAGTGAATGAAGGCCCAAGATCACTCCAGATGTTCTTACAAAGAAACCACCGTACAGTGACATGTTATAATCTCTTTGCCATTTTTGGGCGACAATAATTAAGAAGAGGAGATGAACCGTGGATATACATTTTGATTTGATGGCATTGAACTGGTTGGCCATTGTTTTGGCAACTGCGTCGGCGTTTGTTTTAGGTGGTATTTGGTATGGACCCGTCTTTGGTAAACAATGGATGGCTGAGTTTGGTTTTACTGAAGCTGATGTAACCAAGGGTCACCCGGCTAAGGTATTTGGTACGGCCATCGTTTTGACATTGATTGCTGCCATTGTTTTGGCCATGATCATTGGTCATGACAGCAATTTGCATTACGGTGCTTTGTGGGGTTTCATGATTGGCTTTGGTCCAGTGGCGATGTTTATTGGCATTCATTATGTTTTCGAAAGAAGGTCTGTGAAGTTGTTTGTCATTAATGCCTTGTATCCGGCTTTGTCTTTGGTGATGATGGGTGCCATCATTGGCTCCATGAGTTCATGAAGCCGGTCTGTTTGTTGTGGCTGTTAATAGCAGCCACTTTGGGTCATGCCAAAGCACCTAAAGAGCGCGATTTTGTGGCACCCAATGTGGCCTTTTCAGATGTGATGAAGCTACCATTCAGGGCTGCGGATGAGAAAATATCATATGGTGATGAGGCCTTGCAATTTGGTTGGTTGTGGCTGGGTCAAGCCAATAAGCCATTGGTGATTTTGATACATGGTGGCTGTTGGTTGAATGCTTTTGGTGTGGACCACGCCAAGCCCATGGCCAGTGCTTTGTCTGATGCAGGCTATGCTGTTTGGGCATTGGAATACAGAAGAACAGGCGACGAAGGTGGTGGTTGGCCAGGCAGTTTTGTTGACATTCAATCAGCCCTGTCATCCATTCATCAGCTGCCTGATGCGGTGAACCGAGATCAGCTGATTTTGTTGGGCCATTCGGCCGGTGGTCATTTGGCTTTATTGGCCCATCAGCAAAACAAGCTTAAACAGGGCATCGTCCAAACCATTGGTTTGGCAGCCATCACTGACCTACCTCAATATGCACAAGGACAAAACAGCTGTCAAACGGCTGGGCCAAAATTCATGGGTGGAATGCCTGAAGAGCTGCCAGAGGCATACCAGGCGGCTGATCCTCAACAACACGGGCTTTACAGCAACACCCTGTTACTGCATGGACAAGCTGATGTGATTGTGCCTGAAAAACAAGCTAAATTGGCGGGTGCCACAACCATGAAGTTATCGACCGCAGGTCATTTTGACTGGATCCATCCGGGCAGCGAAGCTTTTGCCCTGTTGCTTAAACAACTGCAAATTGTTGCAGATTCATTAAAATAAATGGCGTCCAAGTGCAACATGCTGTATGCTTGCGCCCAGTTTTGGCAAGAAGCCAGCAACCCGGCAGCATCCTCTTCGAATGTTGCACCCAAATGATAACATGGATTTGGCCACATACGAGCCCATCATCCTACATTCCAAGAGACGTTCATGAAATTCACCGAGCTCGGCTTATCCAAGCCTTTATTAGATGCGATTCAAGCGCAAGGTTATGACACACCATCACCAGTCCAAGCACAAGCCATTCCGGCGGTACTGACAGGTCAAGATGTGATGGCAGCCGCCCAAACCGGTACAGGTAAAACGGCTGGCTTTACATTGCCCATATTACAACGCTTGAGTGAAGGTCAGTCAGCCAACTTCAATGCGGCGCGAGCATTGGTGCTGACCCCAACACGGGAATTGGCTGCTCAAGTGGGGGATTCAGTCACCACTTATGGCCGGTTCATGAAAATCAAATCGGCAGTGGTTTTTGGTGGTGTGAAAATCAATCCACAAATGATGAAACTGCGCAGGGGCGTGGATGTTTTGGTGGCCACACCAGG
>JAUIHY010000104.1 GCA_030432115.1 Gammaproteobacteria bacterium
TATTGGCTTGCTGAAAAGCTTTGACGCGCTGTTCATCGGTCATCAAAGTGCGGGCTCCTGTTGCCTCATCCACCGTAGCCACGCGAGTACTGGCGTTCAATGCATTGAGGTTTTTACGCGCTGCATCACATTGTTTTTTGCGGTTGATGGCATCGGCTTTGGCCATTTGTTCTTTGGCTTCTTTTTCTGCTTTAGGATCTACTGGTTCTTCAGCAGTTTCTGGATCGGCTTGAGCTTCTTCTGCATCTTCAGTGTTTTCCTTAGTCACTACTTTAGGTGCTTTTTTTATCTTCACTGTTTCAACATCTTCACCTGGTGGCTTTTGGTTTGAGTAGTGAATTTGGCCATCTTTATCGACCCATTTGTACACTTTCTCTGCATTTACCGCGGTTCCCCCAAGCAAAATCAAAGCCAAAATTATTAATTTTTTCATCAGATTTCTCCGTATTAATTGCGCTGTTGCCATTATCTTAGGAAGTTTAAAACCAAATAGCAAGCGATGATAGAATGATTTGAGGTACAATGGAAGCAGTTTAAATTCAACGTTTTATGACTAAATTAGATCAAGCCAAACGCAAAGGCATATACCTGTTACCCAACCTGTTTACCACCGGCGCCATGTTTGCTGGCTATTACGCCATCATTGCTTCTATCCAAGGTAAATTTGGTATGGCCTGCTTGTCAATTTTTATTGCGGCTTTACTGGACGGATTGGATGGCCGTGTGGCCCGATTAACCAACACCCAATCTGCCTTTGGTGAACAATATGATTCGCTGTCAGATTTGGTCTCTTTTGGCATAGCCCCTTCGATACTGGCCTTTAATTGGTCGCTTTATTCTTTATCTGAAGTGCACCCAGTTTTGGGCAAGCTGGGCTGGTTGGCTGCCTTTATTTTTGCCGTCAGTGGCGCCCTCAGATTGGCACGCTTCAACACCCAAATTGGCGTGATTGACAAAGCCTATTTTCAAGGCCTGCCTTCTCCTGCGGCGGCGGCCGTTTTGGCTGGTTTTGTTTGGGTATGTGTTGACCTTGGCTTATCTGGTGCAGATTTGCGCTACATCATGTTGCCAACAACCGTGATTGTTGGCTTGTTGATGGTTTCTCGTTTCCGTTATTACTCTTTCAAAACCATCCCTTTCAAAGAAGGCGTTTCCTTTGTATGGATTGTCTTGCTGGTGTTAATCATTGTGCTGCTGGCCATCAAAACAGAATGGGTGTTGTTTGTCGTATTCAGTGCTTATGCAGCTTCTGGTGTGCTGATCACATTGATTCACATCAAAAACAAACGTGCTGCCAAACAAGCCAAAATCAAACCAGAAGAGGACAGTAACGATGAGGTCTGAGACCTCCTTATTCCAAGAACCCAAAGACAGCCAGCAATCAGCTGGCACACTGGAGCAATTGTCACTGCTGGCAGATTTAAGCCAAGACTTTGTTAAGTCGATGAACATCGATGTGATTTTAAAGCGTGCGGTGGTCCGCATCAAAAATTACATGCAATCTGAAGCCGCCAGTGTTTTTTTGCTCAACAAAGAAAACAAATTACTTTGTCGTGCCAGTTCTGGTCCGGTGGATGTCACGGACATGGTGATTGATACCCATGACGGCATTGTTGGCCGCACCTTTTTGACAGGTGAATGCCAAATGATCATGGACGCCAGCAACGATGCCGATTTCATTTGTCATGTTGATGAACTCACAGGCTTTCAAACCAAATCGGTGCTGTGCACGCCTTTGATTTGGAATGACCAAACCATTGGTGTGATACAAGTATTGAATCGCCTTGATGACGGCCTGTTCAAAGCTAGAGACAGAGACATTTTGCGCTTGTTGGCCCCACCCATCGCATTGGCTGTTCAGAATGCCCGCTTCACCTTGAACGTGGTCGAACAAAAACGCATCCGAAAAGAATTGACCTTGGCTCGCAAATTACAACGTTCATTGTTACCCAACCGAATCAAACCGCCCTTTCCTGTGGTGGGCACCAATGTATCTGCCAACGAAGTCTCTGGTGATTTTTACGACTACTTCGAACTGAATGATGGCACCATAGGCTTTTTTATTGGTGATGTGTCGGGCAAAGGGTTGGATGCTTCCATGCTGATGGTTCGAGCCAGTAGCTTGCTACGCTGGATAGGCAAAGACAAATTACCTCCCGGACAATGGCTGGCCAAAGCCAACAAAGAATTGTGCGAAAAGGCCTCTCGTGGCTTGTTTGTTTGTGCTGCTGTCGGTTATTACGACCCCAAAACAGACACCGCCACTTGGTCCAACGCCGGCCTACCTCCGGTGATTTACAAATGCCCAGCTTGTCAAATTGAATCCTGGCGGGCTGACGCACCTCCTTTGGGCATCAAGCAAAGCGCCCTGTCATTTGACCAGCAGAGCATCACCCTGGCTCAAGGTGGCCTGTATTTTCTCACAGACGGCCTCACCGATGCCAGAAATGACCAAGGAGAGCGGTTGGAGCTGGAAGGCCTGATTGAACACATCAAAACCGTCGAATCAGACTCACCCGAAGTCCGCATCGGCAAACTGATAACCTTTGCCAGACGCCACAAACTGAATGATGATGCCACCATGCTGTTGATCGAAAAACGTGATCACCTGAAAGAGAACATCATAGATTCCATGTCTTTCAAATCTGAACCAAGCACACTGAAGGAAGTCAGATGCCGGGTCAATAAAGCCAGCGCACAAGCAGGCTTTGACATAGAAACTTGCCAAAAGATCATCCTCAGCTTAGATGAGGCCATCACCAATGTGATGCGCCATGCCTACAAAAACAACACCGAAGAACTCATTGAACTGGAAATCAAGCAGCAAAACAACACCCTGGTATTTTACCTTCGAGATTTTGCCCCTGAAGTGTACGACTGCCAGATCAAACCCCGCGATTTGGCCAATCCATTGCCTGGCCAAATGGGCATCAATTTCATCGATACCATCATGGATTCGTGGGAATTTGCCACACCCAAAGACGGCTATGGCAACCTCCTCATCATGAAAAAAGAAATCATATCAACTTAACATCCGTTACAATGTTGGCGATTTAAAAAGCACATACAAACAATGAAAAACAAAACACTACTGATACTGGGCTTACTGATGCTCAGCCCCCTCCTTATAGCTGCCAAAGTTCCACTGGAAGCTTTTGCCCAAAAATCACAGTTTAAATCTGTACAAATTTCTCCTGACGGCAAGCACATTGCTTATACATTTGAAGAAGGCAACCAAGTTAAATTGGGGGTAATGCACTTGGAAAGCAAAAAAGGCATTTATGCCTTTGATGTGGGTGAGAACAGAGAAATTGTACAGTTCTCTTGGATCAATAATCAAAGACTATACTTTGTTGGTGGCAACATCACCGGCTGGTTAGATGGCGCGAAGAAAGACTACCGCGCCTATTTTGCCAACTTAGATGGCAAAAAAAGAAAAGGTGTGCCTTTGAGTTATACACGTATTGTTTCTTTTATGGAAGATGACGACGATCATGTATTGATTCTCAAAAATTCAGTTGATGGCGCTAAAGTTCACAAAATGAACGTAAACAGTCTCAAAACCAATTATTTAAGTAACGAACCCAAAGCAGTCGGTGGCATGCATTCTCGCATTGCCAGCATTATAGTGGATCACAATGATGAACCCCGTTTCTCAGTTGAATATGACCCAGTTAACCTGAAAAATTATAACGACGATGTGATGTTCATCCATGCACGTGACGCAGATTCTGCGTGGAAAAACATCCCTTTTGACAACAAAAGAGAAAAAGATTTACCCGAAGTCAATCCACTCGGATTTAATGACACCAATACCGTATTTTATTTTTCATCAAACCATGACATCAGTGGCATGGGTGGAACAGGCTTGTTTTCCTATGATTTCAATACCGCCAAAATGGAGCTGCTTTTCAGAAAGCCTGATGTTGACCTTCTCGGAGGCGTATATGACCAGAACGAAAATTTAATTGCCGTGCGTTTTGAAGCGGGCTACACCGATTATCATTACCTAAAGAATGGCAACAAAGAAGCCATTCAATTACACAAATCTTTGCGTGCCAGCTTCCCTAATGCTGACATCAGCATCACAAGCTACACCAAAGACAAATCGGTCGCTACTTTGTTTGTCAGCAGTGACAAAAACCCAGGCGACTTTTATTTGTACAACACCAAGAAAAAATCGTTGTCATACCTTTCAAGCACCATGCCACAAATAGACCCGAAGTTAATGGCAGCGGTTGAGCCTTTCAACATGCAAGCCAGAGATGGCTTAAAAATGTACGGTCAACTGACCATACCACCCCAAAAAGAACTTAAAAACCTGCCCATGGTTATCTACCCACATGGAGGCCCTTATGGACCTCGTGACTATTGGGGCTGGGATGCCCGAGCTCAAATGCTGGCTAATAATGGCTACCTGGTACTTCAGTTGAACTTCAGGGGTTCAGGTGGATACGGTGCAGGTTTTCAAGAAGCCGGTTATGGCGAATGGGGTGCAAAAATGCAAGATGACATCACCGATGCCACCTTATGGGCCATCAAACAGGGTTATGCTGACAAAGACCGAATTTGTATCCATGGTGTCAGTTACGGCGGTTATGCTGCCATGCAGGCGGTGGTCAAAGAACCAGACCTATACCAATGCTCAATTCCTGATGCCGGCCCGTATGACCTTGACTACCAATTAAAAAAAGCAGACTCATTCAAAGGTCAACCGAAAAGAAGAAAATGGTACTTCGACAGAATGCTTGGTGAAAACTTCGAAGCATTGAACAAAGAACGATCGCCTGCATACAACCTTGATAAATTGAAAGCACCATTGTTGATTGTCCACGGCAAAGAAGACAAAAGGGTACCCATTGGCAATGCCTATTTACTCGAAGACAAGCTCAAAGAAAAAGGCATCAAATACGAAACGCTCTACAAAAAAGACGGTCACGGCTTCCAAAAAGTGGAATACCGCGTTGATTTATACAAAGCCATGCTGAAATTTTTGAAAAAACACATAGGGAATTAAACCCAAGCTAAACGCAAGAACAAGGCGCTTTCGGGCGCCTTTTTTTATGCTTTGATTGGCTATTTAGGAAATTGTCATTGCTTTTTTTCCAAAAAGCACCACAATAGCCACTGAGTTGGTCGGGCAATCGCGGTTGGTAACAATCGAGGAAAGTCCGGGCTCCACAGGGCAGGGTGCCGGATAACGTCCGGGAGGCGTGAGCCTACGGCCAGTGCAGCAGAAAATAAACCGCCTTCTTCGGAAGGTAAGGGTGAAATGGTGCGGTAAGAGCGCACCGCGACTTTGGTAACAAAGGCGGCATGGTAAACCCCACTTGGAGCAAGACCAAATAGGAAAACATTAGGTGTGGCCCACACTGTTTTCGGGTAGGTTGCTTGAGGCATGCAGCAATGTATGACCCAGATGAATGATTGCCACGTTTTTACGTACAGAACCCGGCTTACAGACCAACTCACATACTGATTATGAATTTTGAACCGCCATTACAAGACCATTGGGTCATTGATGACATCCACCGTTCTGAATCACATTACTCACAAACTGTCGCAGTGCTTGTAGCCCTCAAAGCAGATGAAGAAATGTTGATGATTTACGCCTTGTTCCATGCCCTCAGAACAGCACATGAACAGGCCGAGCTTCATTACCAGTCGCTGACAACTAAACAACAACAAATCGTCGATGATTTGCTGAAAATCCACCAAGCCGACTGGCTTATTAACCCCAAAAGTAACAATGCCGAAGGCCTGAGGCGTTTGCTTTTTGCTATGATCAACGATGTGCGCCTGGTGTTGATTTTATTGGCAGAACAGGTGGTGCTGATGCGGGCAGCAACAAACAGTGATGAGGTTTGGCAAAAGCAATTGGCCAGCTCCACCATGACCTACCACGCCGCTTTGGCCAACCGCTTGGGGGTTTGGCAAATCAAGTGGGAATTGGAAGACCTGTCATTCAGGTTTTTAGACCCTGAACAATACAAAACCATTGCCAAGAAGCTGGCTGAAAAACGCGTGGCCAGAGAGCAGTTCATCGTCAACTGTTCTGAGCATTTGATCAAGGTCTTGGCATCAAACAACATCACCGCAGACATTGCTGGCCGCCCCAAACACATCTACAGCATTTACCGAAAAATGCAAAAAAAGAACCTGTCTTTTGATGGCTTGTATGACATCAGAGCGGTGCGCGTGTTGGTCGAAAATGTGGCCGATTGCTATGCCACTTTGGGACTGGTTCACGGCACATGGACACACATCCCAAAAGAATTTGATGACTACATCGCACAACCCAAAGGCAATATGTATCAGTCTTTACATACAGTGGTAGTGGTTGATGGCAAAACTTTAGAAGTCCAAATCCGAACCCATGAAATGCACGAGCATGCCGAACTGGGTGTGGCTGCACACTGGCGCTACAAAGACGGCAGCAAGCAAGACCAAAGCTATGACAGCAAAGTGAACTGGATGCGCCAATTGCTCTCTGAAAACAACAGCTCTGAAGACTTATTAGGCGCATTTCAATCAGACACCCAAGAAGAACGGGTCTATGTGTTCACACCCAGCGGAGATGTGATTGACCTGCCTCGTGGTTGTACCCCTGTTGATTTTGCCTACCATGTCCACACCGAAGTGGGCCACCGGTGCCAAGGCGCCAAAGTGAATGGTTCCATTGTACCGCTCTCACGCCAGTTGCACACTGGTGACCGTGTTGAGATCATGACCGCAAAAACGGCAAAGCCTTCACGGGATTGGTTGCACGAACACTCTGAACATTTGCACAGCGCCAAAGCCCGCGCCAAAGTACGTCACTGGTTCCGTGAAAATGATTTTGAAAAAAATGTGTCACTGGGTAAAGAGTTACTGGACAACGAATTGAAAAAATTTGCCTTACAAAAAATTGACTTCAATCCCATCCTGGCACACTTTAATTTGCACCAATTAGACAAACTACAGGCCATGATTGCTACTGGTGACATCACTGTCACACAAGTACTCAATCAGGCAGAATTTCAGCTCAACCCTAAAAAAAGATTCAGCAAAAAAACCACAAAGAAAAAAATCAGCCACAAAAAAGCCAGCATCATTGTCGAAGGCGTTGATTCACTCAAGACCACCCTCGCCAGCTGCTGCCAACCCAAAGCAGGCGAACAAATCGGCGGTTACATCACCAGAACAAGAGGCATCAGTGTTCACCGCATTAATTGTGACAATTACCTTCACATGATTTCTGAAGAACCGGGACGGTTGGTTCATGTGAATTGGGGCGACGATGACCACTTGGGCATGCAAAGTCAACTCAAAATCACTTCACAAAACCGCAAAACCATCATCAAAGACGTCAGCATCTTGGTGGCACAATCTCATGCCCAAATAGTTTCTCTCAATGCCCAAGCAGACAGCGAAGCCGGCTTGCTCGATATTGACATAAGAATACAAGTCAGAGACTTTGACCACCTTAAATTCATCATCGACAAAGCCTCCGCTTTAGACAACACCATCGACATACAAAGATTGGCTTAATCACTCACTCAAAGATTGAGCAAGATCAGAAAAACAACAATCAAAATTAACATTCCTAAAGACATGATGGCATAGGGTTTTTCAGGCTCAATTTCGTCTTCGGATTTGAATTGTTTCGGGTATTTTCCCAAAGTAACAATTTTAATAAACCCAAAACCCACCGCGTAACACAGGCCGTAAAATATCAGTTCTACAAACACATAAAACAAAAAACGCCCAACAACTGGCAAAACGGTTTCAAACACAACTTCAAATATCATCAAATCATCTTATCCCAGCACCCCATTCTTTTAACACTGGGAAAAGTCATGAATTCGTTACCAATATGAGCACTCATATCTGCGCCTTATTTTTTTTATGGTCACAAAAAAACCGGCACTTGGCCGGTTTTTTTAACGTTCATTTCAAGGCTTACTTGATTTCTTGTTCAATCAAATAATCAACCAAATCCATCATGTCATCACGAGAGGCCACTTTGTTGGGTTTGAA
>JAUIHY010000105.1 GCA_030432115.1 Gammaproteobacteria bacterium
TGACGGGGTGGACGATGCCAATCCAAACCAAAGGCCAGCGGTTGCCATCCGGTTTGTGGACGCAATTTTTCTTGGCCCACATAATGTGACCAGCCGCCACCCGATTTACCGATACAGCCACACATCATCAGCATGTTGATGATGCCGCGGTAGTTCATGTCCATGTTGTACCAGTGGTTGATCGCTGCACCCAATATGACCATGGAGCGGCCACGGGTTTTGTCTGCGTTATCCGCAAATTCTCGGGCAATGCGAATCACGGTTTCTTTGTCTACACCTGTGATCTTTTCTTGCCAAGCTGGGGTATAAGGGATGTCATCGTTGAAAGATTTGGCACAATGGTCGTCATTCAATCCTTGGTCCACTCCATAATTGGCCATCATCAAATCGAATACTGTGGCCACCAATATTTCTTCACCCTCAGCGGTGGTGACTTTTCGAACAGGCACTTTGCGTTTTAAAATATCTTCATGGTCGGTGTGTTTGAATATCGCTTGATCGTGTTCTTCATTAGCGAAGTAGGGGAAGGACACTTCAACCACATCATCATGTGCTTTAACCAAGGATTTCAAGGGCCAAATTTCTGTGCCATTATCGACATTTTTGGTTTCCAAGTTCCATTTGCCTTTGTCTTCGCTCCAGCGAGAGCCGACGGTGCCATTAGGAACGGTGATTTGATTGCTTTTCTCGTCAATCAACACAGGTTTCCATTCGGCTTTGTCTTGTGCGCTCAAAGATTTAACGTCACTGGCACGCAAAGTTCGACCGGCTGCATAGCCTGACTCATGCTCATCTAAGCGAATCAAGAAAGGCATGTCAGTGTATGTTCTGGTGTAATCATCAAAATAATTGCTGGTGTTGTCACGGTGGAACTCAGACAGAATCACGTGACCCATGGCCATGGCCAATGCCGCATCGGTGCCTTGTCGTGCTGGCATCCATTGATCACACAATTTAGCCACTTCTGAGTAATCAGGTGTGACGGCTACAGTTTTGGTGCCTTTGTAGCGGGCTTCAGTGAAAAAGTGGGCATCGGGTGTGCGGGTTTGTGGCACATTGGATCCCCAAGCGATGATGTATGACGAGTTGTACCAGTCAGCACTTTCGGGCACGTCAGTTTGTTCACCCCAAACTTGAGGGGAGGCGGGTGGTAAGTCACAATACCAATCATAGAAGCTCATACAAACACCGCCAATCAATGACAAGTACCTGCTGCCTGCTGCATAAGAAATCATGCTCATGGCGGGAATGGGAGAGAAACCGATGATGCGGTCAGGACCGTGTTCCTTAATGGTGTGTACATTGGATGCGGCGATGATTTCATTGACTTCATCCCAATCTGCACGAACAAAACCACCCAAACCACGAATTTGTTTGTATGATTTTGTGTCTTCCTTATTGGCCAAGATTGAGGCCCATGCATCCACAGGGTCGCTGTGTTTGGCTTTGGCTTTTCGCCACAATCGAATCAATCGACCTCGAATCATTGGGTATTTTAAACGTGTGGCACTGTATAAATACCACGAGTAAGAGGCACCACGAGCACAACCACGCGGTTCATGATTGGGTAAATCTTCTCGTGTGCGTGGGTAATCTGTTTGTTGGGTTTCCCATGTCACCAAACCGCGTTTGACATAAATTTTCCAGCTACATGAGCCAGTGCAATTGACACCATGTGTTGAGCGGACGATTTTGTCGTGCGCCCAGCGGTTACGATAAGCCCGTTCCCAATCACGGTTTTCATCGGTGGTGATGCCATGGCCATCGGAGAATGTTTCAGGCTTTTGTTTGGTTAAATACGTTAACCGGTCTAAAAATTGACTCATAGGAAACCTCGGTTGTTGTGTTGTTTGTTACTCATGAAATAGTTCATTGTTTATTTTTGATGTTTTTTTATGGGTTCTTGAATTCGGAAGTGCTGCGCAAATAAAACCACCAATTCAAAATGATGCAGACCATGTAAAAGCCAGCAAAGCCATACAATGCATATTCAGGGGTTGCGGCTTTGATGTTTTCACCTAAAACTTGCGGAATATAGAAAGCACCATAGGCGGCCACTGCGGATGACCAGCCCAGAACCGGACCCGTTTGTTCTTTGTTAAAGATCACTGCGATGCTTCGGAAAGTAGAGCCATTGCCGATGCCTGAGGCCAAAAACAACGTCAAAAACAGCAGCAAAAAAGGTACGAAGTATTGTTCTGGTGTGGCACTCTGGTAGGCTTGTTGCATGAAGTAAGCCACCCCCAATGCGCTACCAACCATAATCACTGAAATGATTTGTGTGACTTTGGCCCCACCCAATTTATCAGAAATCATGCCACCCACGGGGCGAATCAGTGCGCCAATAAAGGGGCCCATCCATGCATACATCAAAGCACTGGGGCCGTTCGGATTGGCTGTGCTGTGGGTCATCACCCCATCCACCATGATGTGTTGGAAGCCGAAGATGACTTTAATTGACAAAGCGAAAGCGGCTGAAAAGCCAATGAATGAACCAAAGGTCATGGTGTAAATCACAGTCATCACCCAAGTGTGTTTGTTGCCAAAGATTTGGTATTGGCGAGACAAGTTTCTCCCAATTGGACCTGGAATCATTTTTAATAACATCACCGTCAGCACAATCACGATCAAAAGCACCAATGCTTTGTCCAGTTCTAAACCAGAACCGCTCATGCGTTCAGGTAATAACAGCCACAGGCCGAACAGGGCAGTGGCCATGCCCACTGCCAACATGAATAAGATTTTAGCGAATGCAAAAAATGGTGAGCCAATGTGGGGTGAGACGTGTTCGTCTTTGATGTTGTTCATGCCAAACCATGTGGCAAAAGCCAAAGGCACCAACAATAACAGCCACACAAAACCTGCATTTTGAATATAGGTTTCAGTACCGGCAGCAATTTTTCCAATCAAAGTGCCGCTGGTGCTCAATAAAGTCAGGGATTCACCACCCATGGCACCAAACAATGCAAAGGTCATTACCAAGGGCACCAGAATTTGCATGGTGGTCACTCCAAAATTACCCAAGCCTGCATTCATGCCTAAGGCATAGCCTTGTACCTTTTTTGGGAAAAAATAGCTGATGTTTGACATGGAAGAGGCAAAATTGCCGCCACCAATGCCACTGAACAAAGCCCACAACTGAAACTCCCAAAGTGAAGTATTCATGTCTTGCAATGCAAAACCTGTACCCACTGCTGGAATGATCAGCAGTGATGTGGTGAGGAATAAAGTGTTTCGACCGCCAGCGATGCGAATAAAGAAGGTTGACGGAATACGCAAAGTGGCACCAGACAAGCCAGCAATAGCCGTCAGACTGAACAATTCTGCTTGTTCAAAGGGAAAGCCCAGGTTCATCATTTGAACAGTGATGATGCCCCAGTACAGCCAAACAGCAAAGCCGCAAAGCAGAGCGGGGATGGATATCCACAGGTTCCTGGTTGCAATTTTTTTGCCACCAGAGGCCCACTGTTGTTCGTCTTCTGGATTCCAATTGCTTAAATCTTTAGCCATGAGTTTTGCTCCGTTGAAGTGAAAAAGCCTGATGGTCGGCTAGACCATCAGGCAGTTGTGTTATTTGTTTACGTTTCTGAGTTCGGGTAAGAATTCAGGTTTATCCATGTTGGGATTGGCTTCTCTGTTGGCTCGGATGATGGCAAAATGCATCCAAACCAAAGCGATGCCGATGATGACAGTCAGTAACATAAAGCAGCTGGTCCACACACCAATCAGGTCGTTCATGATGCCGAAAGTGATGGGTAAGATGAAACCTCCCAAACCACCGATCAAACCGACGATGCCGCCCACTGATCCCACATTGTCAGGATAATAGTGTGGGATGTGTTTGTAGACCGCTGCTTTCCCCAGTGACATAAAGAATCCGAGGATGATGGTCAGGCTGACAAACAGCCACAAAGGGATGCTGATATTGAAGTGAATGGGTCCTTCGATGCCAGCCACGGTGTAATCAGTTGATGGGTATGACAGGAAGAAAGTACAAATGACACAGGCTGTGAAAGTCCAGTACATCACACGTCGGGCTCCGATTTTGTCTGACAACCAGCCACCCAAAGCACGGAAAACAGAACCCGGCAGGGCATAACATGCGGCCAAGAAACCGGCTGTGCCAAGCTCTAATCCATAGGCACCGACATAATAACGAGGTAACCACAACGCCAAAGCCACATAAGCACCAAAGACAAAGAAGTAATACAATGAAAAACGCCACACTTGAAGGTTTTTCAATGGTTTCAACTGCTCCATAAAAGGTCTGGCTTGACCTTTTTCTCCTGAATGGGCAGGATCAGTTTTTGTGAATATAAAGAACAATACGGCGGTAACTGCTAAAACAGCTGCATAGACCAAGACCACGCTTTGCCAAACACCACCCATGGCCACCAACAGAACGGGAGCGCCAAAGTTGGTGATGGCCGCACCTACGTTACCGACACCAAAAATGCCCAGGGCGGTGCCTTGTTTGTTATCTGGATACCATGAAGAAACATAAGCCACACCAACAGCAAATGAACCTCCAGCCAATCCCAGTCCCAATGCACCGAGTAAATACATTTCATAAGTGGTGGCTTTGGTGAGGAAGAATGCCGCCAATGCAGTGGTCAACATTTGTAGCGTGAACACCAATCGACCGCCATATTGGTCAGTCCAAATGCCCAAAAACAATCGACTCAATGAGCCGGTCAAAATAGGTGTGGCCACCAAAACGCCAAACTGGGTATCTGATAATCCCAGTTCAGCTTTGATCTTGATGCCAATGATGGAAAAAATGGTCCACACGGCAAAACACACGGTAAACGCCATGGTACTGATTCCCAAGGCACGGTTTTGATCGCTTGATGATACATTTTGAAGATTCATAGTCAGTCTCTCATGAAAAAAATTACCGATGTGGGCATTTTGTATTCATGCGGCCTTTTTTTAATTGACTTGAATCAATTATTTAAAATTCGTTAATACTGACCTGATTCTGATTGCCTGAATGAGGATGGGGGGATGGGCAATAAAGGTGAAAAAAGCAAGTAAACAACAGTCGGTACTGTTAAAATGCGAGGCATGAATCATCAACACAAAGTACATAAAGTTGTACAGCTACTCAGTCAAACCATTCATGCTTTCCAAGAGGAAAGGGGTACTTTGTGTTTATATTTGAGTGACTTCACTGAAATGAACTTGAAAGCTTTTAAAAGCAAGGTGAAAAATACAGATGGTTTGATTGATCAATTACATGAATTGATTCAATTGTCAGCAGCTGCCAACAATCAGTATTTGACAAAAAACATTGACAAGGTCCAACAATCACTCAAACACTTCATTAGCCGCGCTACTTTCAGAAAAGAAGTGAAAGATTTATCGATCACTGCAGGTGAAGCTTTGATGTTTTATTCTCATCAAATAATCAACCATTTGGTGTGTTTAATGATAGAAATCATTTTAGCCATTAAACCTGATAAATCTTTGGCAATTTCAGCATTAAGCAATTTTGTCAAATGGAAAGAACGCATCGGCAGAGAGCGTGCCTTAGGTTCTATGGGCATCAACATGGAGCAATTTAACAGTGACGTTTTTTTGCATGATTTTGAAATGATCTTGGATGAACAGCAAATCAACAAAAGAACTTTCTTGGCGTTAGCCAGTGAACATCAGAAGGTTTTGTTCAATCAACTGTTTATTGAACAATTGGAAATAGAAGCCGTTCATAAACAGATTGAAAAAGCCCAAGCCCCAAAAATCAAAGCCCAGTTTTGGTTTGACCTGTTAAGTCAAAAAATGCACATGATGCACCATTTGGAAAATCATTTGATTACTGCTTTGTTCAGTAATCGAGTGAAAGTTTCGCATCCAAACGATGTCCCAATGTTCAATGAAAAAGAGCAGTTAGAAGTGGAAGATTGTTTGTTATTTCGGGGGCTGAGTACCCAAGTAAAGCAGAAACTTTTGCAATCCAGTAACATAAAAAAATACAAAAAGGGCAGTTTACTGTTTTTAGAAGGGGAGCAAGCGTCTCGAATTTATGTGGTTATATCTGGTTGGGTTAAAATTTTCAAAAGCTCAAGTGATGGGGCAGAAAAGATTGAACACATGCTGACCAGTGGAGATGTTGTGATTGAGTCATCCATTTTTGAGAGTTCTAATTACAACAACAGCGCACAGGTCAGTGTAGAAGGACGTTTGTTGTCATTCCCAGCAGCCATTTACCGACATTGGGTCAGCCAAGATTTGACTTTGGCACTGAATTCTTTGAAATATTTGTCCCAAACTGCCAACCAGTACCAACTGCAAGTCGAGGCCAACAGAGTCAAAAGCACCAAAGAGCGAGTGGGGCATTTTTTGCTGAAGCAGTTTGTGGTGCAGAAAAACCCAAACACCATTATGTTGCCTTATGAAAAGACCATCATTGCTTCCTTATTGGACATGAAGCCAGAAACATTTTCACGGTCTTTGAAATCCTTCAAAAATGAAGGTTTATCATCTGAAAAGCAACAAATCCAAGTCAGGAACATGAAAATGCTTTGTGAATATTGTGATAAAGAAATTGCCCAAAGCTGCCAGTTCAAACAACAACACGATTGTCAATTCAATGAGTCCACTAATCAGTTACGAACAAACCCTCAGCATACTTTCAAAAGTTGCTCATAAGCACCCATGGGTCGAGCAACAAAACGTTGCTCTGTCTGCAGCATTGAACCGGCAAGCCGCTACAGGCATTGAATCTGACATTCAAGTACCCTCTTTTGACAATTCAGCCATGGATGGTTTTGCGGTGGTAGCAGCTGTCGTAAACCAGCAAATCACTCAGTATGGGCAGGCGCGTTTGCCCGTGACGGGTCGCATTCAAGCAGGTGACAGTGATCAGGTGTCTGTGGAAAAAAACATGCCTTCACAAGCATGGGAAATCATGACCGGCGCACCTGTGCCTCATGGTTTTGATGCTGTGGTACCCGTTGAGGCCACTTCTTTGGATGCCGGTCATGTAGTGATCGAACGCCCTATGAAAGAAGGGCAAAATATCCGCAAAGCGGGTACAGATTATGACTTGGGACAACCCGTTTTGGGAGCAGGACAAACCATCCATGCACAGCACATCATGGCATTGGCCACGGTGGGAATCAGTACATTGGACATCATAAAAGACATACCGGTGGCCCTTTTTTCGACGGGGAATGAATTGACTGAACATGCCAAAAAGGCACTGTCCGCAGGGAAAATTCATAACTCAAACCAGCCTTATTTGCGTGCTTATTTGTCTCAAATTGGTTGTGATGTGGCCTATGAAGCGGTTTGTCATGATGAAGAAGCGGCGTTTGAGTTGTTGTTGAATGAAGCGGCTGAAAAGCAAGTTAAAGTCATCATCAGTACGGGTGCCGTGTCCATGGGACGATTTGATTTTATTCCCAATATACTGCAAAAACGAGGTGCCAAAATTCATTTCCATAAAGCCAAAGTCAGGCCTGGAAAACCCATATTATTTGCTGAACTTCCAGACGGCACTTTGTATTTTGGCTTGCCAGGAAATCCCATTGCCGCGGCTTCGGGTGCTCGTTTTTTTGTCACACCATTGTTAAGGATGATGAAAGGTTTGCCCCAAGAGCCAACCATTTTGGCTCAAACCCAATCCGATATTCATAAAAAGCAAGGATTCAGAACTTTTGCCAAAGCACAGTTAAAACCCAGTGACTCAGGGCAGCTTCAGGTGCATATGCTCTCTGGGCAAGGCTCATTTCAAACACACTCTTTTGCTGAATCCAATTGTTGGCTGGTCTTGCTAGAAGCAGCAGAAAACATCAAAGCAGGTGAATACTTGTCGGTGTTACCCATGATACCTGGCCAATTGCCTGTGTCATGAGGGCAGGCGTGGTTTTGTCTGGAGGTCAATCCCGCCGCATGGGACAAGACAAAAGCCAATTGATCTGGCAGGGTCAATCCTTGCTGGACCGACAGCTGGACATGCTGTCTTCATGTCAATTGGAAGCCATTCATGT
>JAUIHY010000106.1 GCA_030432115.1 Gammaproteobacteria bacterium
TGATGCTCAATTAACAATTGAGCACCAATACACCTCAATTTAAAAAAACATATTGCTTCCTGCAAAGTTAGAGTTTAAACCGTTCGGTAGTCAGACTTTTTAGGGCTTAAAAGTTGATATAATTCAGCACCAATTTCCAGTCAATATTGAATACCAGTTCAAGTACAAGCTCCTATCCTTTATTTCACCACTTCTCTGTCATTGTGTTGCACTCCATAATACAAAAACTGCTGAGTTATTGTTGCCATTTTCAGCCAAGCACAAGACACTGGCAATAACACGCGAACGCTCCGTTAACTGCCATCACTCAAAGCCATCTTTGAAAATTGGACATTCGGTGATTTGATTGCTGTTACTAAACCAATTGTTGTTGTTATTTTCGCTCCCGGCTGCATGCGAGGCTGAGTTATCAGAAAATGAGATACCACAAAACTCAACTGTGGCCAAGGTGCTTGGCATGCCTTGTGAACTGCCAGTTCCATTGCTGGTGGTATGAACCACAAATAAAGCACCACCCAATCCACTGGCGCCACCTATAGCCAGTGCCTCGTTGTTGTTGAAATCTGTGTTATTGATGGTTACTTCACCGCTTCTGATAAACACAGCGCCACCCATACCGGCACCATATTCAGTGGCGCCAAACCCCGGGCCGGTACTGCGTGATCCACCACCAAACCCACCATCACCTTTTGAGACAGAATCACCTCCGCCGCCACCAAATCCACCATCACCAGCTGAAGAGCCTGCAATCGGACCTCCTGCACCACCGCCGCCGCCAAAGAAACCATTATCACCATCGCCACCAATTGAATTTGATGCATCACCACCTCGTCCAAAACTACCATAAAAACCACCATGTCCTCCAGTATTACCCGAAGCAGAGGCAAACAGGCCACCACCCCCATCATCACCATTGCCAAACATGCCACCACCGCCTTCTAACGATGAGTGACTGATACCACCTGAAGCGAGGGAGTCACTGAAGCTCAAATCATTGATGGCAACATCTCCCGCATAGACAAACAAACTGCCTCCCATGCCAGCTCCGCCGGTAAAACCTCTACCACCTTTTGCCAAGCCATTGGTCATGTCAAAATTTTGTAACACCACTTGCCCTGATTTAATGAACAAGGGCCTGAATTGGTCGTTTCCACTGATGGTTCTTCGGGTGCCATCGCTTTGGATGGTCACATTGGAATCAATCAGGCGTTTCATCACACCGGTCATGGTCACATCGGTGGCCAAGGTGATAATGTCATCACCGGGTATGGTATTGGATGTTTTGATGGCCCAACTGAGGGTGTTGTCTGTGGTCCCTAAGCCATTGTCAGATGAGACTGTGACCACTAAGTTTTGTTGTACCGGGCACAGTTGTGTTAAGTCTTCAGCCACACCACCTATATCGAAAATATCATTGTCATCATCAGGAACACCTGATGAACCCGAGGCAAAATTGTTGGCAAATGTATTGCCGCAGCCTGTGACACTGGCAAGTTGTGCTGGCATGCCTTGATGATTACCGTTGCTGTTGGTGGTTGAGTGCAACACAAAAACACCACCCCCCAACCCTTTGGCCCCATTGACCGCCAATGCAGAATTGTTATTGAAATATGAGTTGCTGATATGAACTTGACCCGTTCTGACAAATACCGCACCTCCCATCCCTGCCGAAGCACTGTATGCAGCACCAAAGCCTGGAATACCGCTGTTACTGCCATAAGAGCCAGCATAAACCGCGCCCGCTCCAAAACCGCCATTTCCAGCCAAATTATTACCCGTGGTGTCAGCACCACCACCACCAAAACCACCATGTCCTGAAGGCCAGCCGCCACCGCCACCAAAACCACCGTTATCCGCTGGAGTATTGCCTGTGTAATCACCGCCAGCACCAAAATCTGGTGATGTGCTTTGATAGTTTCCATTTCCTCCATAACCACCATAGTTACCACTGCCCGAAGCAAACAAGCCACCTCCACTGTAGTTACCGGCATTGCCCAACATGCCACCACCACCTCGTGTGTATGAACCGGATAAATCATCACCACCACGTGCAATGGAGGTATTAAAATCAACGTTGTTGATACTGACATTACCTTCATAGATAAACAGCCCCCCTCCCATACCGGCTCCTGGCGCACCATCATCGGAGTTTCCACCTTTGGCCAGTCCATTATCAATGTTAATATTTTGCAAGGTGACAGTACCTGACTTTATGAACAGAGGTCTGTGATTGGCGTTACCATTGATATATCGGCGATTATTGCTGTTGGCACTTTGGATGGTCACATTGGAATCAATCAACCGTGTCATCACACCATCTATAATAACATTACTGTCTAAAATGATGGTGTCATCTCCAGGTGTGGCATTGGCTTGTGCGATGGCCCAACTGAGTGTGTTAGTCACATCACCTGTGCCATCATCATATTGCTCACTCACGGTAAAATTTGCCGCCATGACCGAACAAGGCAAACACAAGGAAATGGCACTGGCCAAAATATTTCTTTTTAATGTGCTTTGTTGTTTTTTCAATGGTTGCTGTTGCATCTTATTCACCCTTATTTGTTTCAGTCATCAAAACTGTTTTTAAAAATTAAATCACCGGTTGCTCCAAATTCAAAAGCACCCACGTCACGTTGACCCACAGCAATGAATTCACGCTGATCTGTAGTTGTTGCACTGCTGTCCCCGGCATCAATCGCGAAACTACCAGACATTAAGGCGTGGGTTAACACACATGAACCATCAGGCAGCGGTGTGGTACAGCCATTGTCTGCTATGGTATCTATCAAGGAAGCCTCCAACCCGCCTGAAATATCTGCTCCGGAACAGTCGTTGTCATCTTGGTCTGAGAGGTTGTTATTGCCCACCAATTGCACTTGGCTTATTACATGGCAATCTGCAAAACTGTCGGTTGCTGTGTTTTCACTGAACAGGTTATTGGTCATGCCAATGATGGTGGAATTATAGCCATATATTCCAGCCCCTCTATAAGCTTCATTGCCAATAAATGTGCTGTTCTTGATGGCATTGACTGTTGAGGCATTAGGTATTGATATACCTCCTCCAGTATCATTGGTGGTATTATTCGAAAATGTTGAGTTCTCTATCAAATCAACATCGCTTTCATCGATCACCAAAGCTGCTCCATTAATACCAGACACATTTCCCACAAAAGTAGTGCCTTCAATAGATCCTAATTCACTTCGATACATATACAGTGCACCACCGGCATCTAGTGCCGAATTTTCAACAAATTGAGCATTTTTAATCACAGAAATACTGCCCGTATTATCAATCGCACCGCTGAAACGTGCGCTGTTCTCAGTAAAAATGACATTTTCAACCCTTAATTGCCCCTTATTATTTATGGCACCACCAATCCCAGTGTCATTACACCCATTCAACAATGACGTGTTTTTCAAATCTAAATCACCAGTTGTCGAAACTTGCAACAGCCCAAACTCTTCTGCTGTTCGCAAACTATCCAATTGACAATTCAAAAACCTTGCTCTTTGAATTTGATGCCCATTACCGTCTAACTTAATGGCAGAACTGATATAAAGTAATCCAGTTTCTGTCGTCACTTTTTTAACCAATTCAATGTCATCACCCAAAAAAACTTCGTCTGTGGTATTGGCATTGAGATTGGCACAAAAAATGGCATTATTGAGGTTTTGTGCATTGAAAACTGTGGAGGAAAAAGCAGCATTGACACCCATATTCAGATTTGTGCATTGTTCTGTTTCAGTTAACAGTTCAAAAGCTCCAACATCCCTGCTGCCGCTGCCAAGTCCCAAACCTCTTTGACCGCCACTGGTGGCGCCTGAGCCGGTGGCATCAATGGCTTGAGAATTCTGAGTAATACCAACCGTTTTAGCACAGCTTCCATCAGCCAAGCCATTGGCACAGCCATTATCAGCGAAAGAACTTACAGTTGCAGTTTCTAAATTCGGGTTGAGTAAACCCGTACAACCACCCGAGCCGTTGTTTGATAAATTAAAGGATCCGTTTAGCAGCCCTTCACAATCGGCACCGCTTGTTGCCGCTGTATTCATGTGTAACAAGGAGTTTCTTAGGGTGATTGTGCCATCTTGCTCATTAAAGATTGCACCACCAGAGGTGGTTGCTGAATTGGTTGAAAATGTGCTGTTAGACAGTGAAAAAATTGTGCCACTGAAACGGTTGTACAGACCTGCACCATGGGTGGCGGTGTTGTTATAAAAGGTGTTGTTATTGAAATTATTAATGGTTCCCCAGTTATAAAGCCCGCCGCCTTGACTGTTCGCAGTACCGATATTTCCACTGAATGTGGTGCTTTGTAATAGATTGGTCGTTCCATAATTAAGCAGACCTACACCAAATTGTGAAGTATTATTATCGATGCTGCTGTTAATCATGTTGATGATGGTGCCAGCAGTTTGGTTTTGAATACCACCGCCGTCAAGTGTGGCCGTATTATTGCGGATGATACTGTTTTGGATATTTGTGATGGTTTTTTGATTTTGGATGCCACCACCTCGGTTGGCTGTGTTGTCTCTGATGATGGTATTGATAACAGCCAAAGTTCCCAAATTCAACACCCCAGCACCGGCATTAGGAAAGTTGATTCCGGTACCATCAATACAACCATGAGCCAACTGCACATGATTCAGTTCCAAATCACCAGTATCCAGAACTCTGATTAATCTGAACTCAGAAGTATCCAATACATCATCTCGGTTACAAAATAATGTGTCATCTCGTTGAATGGTAAAGCCCTGCCCATCAAGAATGATTTCAGATGCAATAGAAATCAGCCCTGTATTGCCATATCCATCGGTTTCATGAAATTGGGTCAGGCTGACATGCCCAGTCAAGCGGATGGTGTCTTCCCCTACCTCGCCTGCAACACATTCATTAACTGGGCCATTGGTATTGGCAGCTTTAATGGCTTCATTGATTGAACAAACACCATCAATTGCAGTAACCCCATTGGTCCCATCGACCACAATGGTAGCAGCTTGTGTTAAACCCATACCAAGCAAAAACACCCACACAATTAATATGACTTTTGAGCGATAATACATAACTGACCTCTTAAACAATCTTTAAAAAAAACGTCCCCTGAACATTTAAAGCGAGTTACTGGGTTAAAAGTCTCAAAAACATGAAAAACTATCAGTATTTCGGAAAATCAGTGGTGATCCAGGGACAATTAGAAAGTGGATAATTTGGCCAGGTATTGCCATTTGAGTTAGACCCAACTACAGGTTTATAACCCAAAAATGATTATATCGTCGATGAGCTGCTTATGGGTTTAATGTGGCATTAACCTGTTGGAAAATTCTTTTTTGACCCATAGAGTTTTCAAAGTAAATCGATTTTGAGCGGGCTAATGCAGCTTGCAAAAATTGTTCCGCCAGAATTTTAACACCACATTTTTCGGCCATCTGCCCAAGCCACAATTCGTGATACATGCGCAGCCAGCTTTTTTCTGAAATTTTTTCTACTTCAGTTTTTAATCTGATAAATTCAGCTTCAATCGATTGGCAAGCAGCTGGCAGCGATCCACTGCCAACCAAGTTGGCCAATTGGACGATTTCTATACTCAGCAAACTTTTTTTATTTTCTCGAAAAACCGGTACAGCCTCATTGATCAGCTGCTCAGACTCAATATGTCTGCCTGTTTTGGCCAACAGTCGTGCCAGATTGAATTTTGCGCCAGCTACCCTCATAGGATCGGCGCTGAAATACCGCTCACGTAAATCCAGTGATTCTCGATAAAGTTGCTCTGCCAGCTGGTATTCACCCATGTCTTCATATAAAAAACCTAAATTATTGGAGGTCAAAACATAATAAATGTTTTCAACCCCTCGCAAACTCTTATCTATTTTCATGGCAGATTCAAAATAGCTTTGAGCCTCTTCAAACCGGCCAGTATCCTGATAGATAAATGCCAATTCCCCGTACAACCGAGCCATTCTGGGGTGATTGTTATCGTATAGCTTACTGCCTATTTCCTGAGCTTGTATGAACGTTACTTCTGCGGCATCGACTTGGTTGTTGCGATTCAACCTTGCGGCTTTATTGATTAAGCGGTTGAAGTATTTGGGGTGCATTTTGCCATGGTCTTTTTCGCCATGGTAGAGCGCCTTTTCTATGTATTCTAGCCCCTGTTGCAGTTCATCACTAGTGACAGCCAATTCATTGTATATCCTGCCCAATAATTCATGGTCATCAATGCGCTCTGCCTTGAGTAACTCGATACTTTTCAACAGTGCTTCATGCGCTTTTTTATCTTGCCCCATGCTGCCTTGCCATGTGGCCATTCTGCTGTGATGCCAAGCAATATCAACGGGGTTGGTGAGTTGTTTGCTGAGCTTATCAGCACGGTTGGCATATTTTTGTGCCGCACCTGGGTTTTTATCTAAAATTGAAACGACTGTCATTTGGCCCAAAGTGAATACTTGGCCTGAAATGTCATGGTTCATTTCATAAATGGGCAATGACTTTTGATAAAATTCAATCGCTTTTTTGCTGTCTCCCAAATGATGGTAAATGCTTGACATGGTATTAATAAGTTCCGCTTTGATGATGGGCTGGTCATTCATGCCATGTTCAAGCTGTCGCTCGGAACTGGCCAACACATCAAGCAAGCTGATGTCCTCACCCTGGTTTCCTAAAGGAGAAGCTGATTCCAAAATATTAACCAAAAAATCTTTGGTGCGGTTGGCGATCAACGATTGTTGTTGCGCTTCCTTCCTGGCAAGCACTTCCAAATCCCTTTGCTGGCTGATTTGTTGTTGGCTGTTGTACATCACCACAGGCAAAATGACCAAGAAGCATAAAACAGCAACAGACAATAATGTTACTGCAGGATTTCTAAAAAGCAGCTTTTTAAGCTTATACCATGAACTGTCACCCATAGCCAATAATGGCTTGTCATCCAAATAATTCTTCACATCACTGGCTAATGCTGAAACTGTTCCGTATCGTCTGTTTGGCTCTTTGCGTATAGCCATCATAATCAGGTTATCTAAATCACCTTTTAAATGCTTGTTGCTGTAGTTTCTATTAAGCTGGGGTAATACCTTAACCTGACTCGGTGAAGTTGGAATTTTTTCAGTAATTTCATGAATCAATTCACTGGGAACTTCGGTTGAAACCGCTTGTGCCCGTTGACCAGTTAACAATTCATACAACAACAAACCTAATGTATAGATGTCAGTAGCGGTTGAGATGGGAGCCCCTGTAACTTGTTCAGGACTGGAATATGCCAACGTCATGATAGGTACAGTTTGGGTATCCTCTGTATTGGTCTCCAATATTTTAGCTATGCCAAAATCAAGCAGTTTAACCACACCTTCATCGGTAACAATGATGTTATTAGGTTTGATGTCTCGATGTACCACCAAATGTGAATGGGCATAACTGATGGCATCACAAATTTGTAAAAAAATCCTTAAGTATTGCTTCAGTTTAAAATGGTTCTTTTGGCAATATTCCAACAGAGGCAATCCCTCAACCAATTCCAGAACCATATAAGGTCTGGGACTTTTGGAATCACCGAGTAATTCTCCGCCACCGATCAATTGAGCGATATTGTTGTGTTTTAATTGCGCCAAGACTTCACGTTCATTGCGAAATCGTTGTAATTCTTTTTCATCATGAACTGGCTTCAAGAATTTTACAGCCACTTGATGGCTGAAATCACCTTCATCCCTGATAGCCCGCCATACCTCACCCTGACCACCATGACCAAGGGGCTTAACCAGTACATAGCAGTCAATCTTCATACCCGCCTCTATAGGCTTTATATCTAGCCCGATTTGAACTGAATCAATAATGCTGCTCGTTAATGCAACTTTTTCGACATCAATTTCTAACAATCTTTTGACTTTCTGCTTAACTTCGTCACTGTAATCACTGGCATCTATTACAGCAACCTGTTCATTCTCAGGGTATT
>JAUIHY010000107.1 GCA_030432115.1 Gammaproteobacteria bacterium
TGAGTCTTTGCCAGGTGGCCCGAGACCCGCGTTACCACATGAACAACAAAATACCTACACCATAGACCTTATCCAATGGAACATTCAAAATGATGGTGGCGGTGATTCAACTGTTAATACCAATAACATTCAGGCCGCCATTGATTGGGCTCTGGAACAAGGTTATGGTGCCGTAAAATTACCTGCTGGTGAGTACTTGGTCGGTAAGTATGGAAACAATATTTATCAAGCTGGCATTGTTTTGCGCGACAACATGGTCTTTGAATTAGATGAAAATGCTGTTATACAAATGGCTCAAAACGACAAATGGAACTATTGTGTGCTTGATGTGACTGACAGAGAGCATGTGGTTATCCGAGGAGGTGCCATTCGTGGTGACAGAGACAACCACATTTATACACCGAGGCCCAGTGATGGATCAACTGTGCATGACGAAGGGCATTTGATTTGCATCAAAGCCAGCCAGTATGTTTTGGTCGAAGATACCCATTTATCAAATGCCAATGGCGATGGTATTTTATTGGTTGCTAATTCACAAACCTCCACTTTAGATACCACCATACGCAACAATGAATTCGATAATAACAGGCGACAAGGTATTTCAATCGTCGGTGCCATCCGTGTTTTGGTTGAAAACAATGAAATTCATGACACCCATGGAACACCGCCACAGTTTGGTATAGATATTGAGAGTTTGAGCTACGAGAGTCGTGACATTAAAATCAGAAACAACCTTTTTTATGCCAACGGTACCACTGACACCGCGATAAATTATGGCGGTGGTCACATCGTCAATACAGACGGTAGGAATGTGTTAATTGAATATAACACCATGGAACAACGGGGGATTGGTAGAGGCACAGATGGCTCAATTGTTTACTGGAAAAATGCCGATCAAACAATACGTTATAACTACATCAAAGTTCGCGAACTGACGGTGAACCTGAAAGTCGGCATCATCCAATATTCAAACACTGCGCCCAAAACCAATCCGGCAACAACCTATATACATGATAATGTATGTGATGGATGCGGCTTTTACATGTATCAAAGTGCTGACCTTGACATCCGAAGGAACGTGCTTACCGACGGCTATTTAGCATTCAGAGATTTTGAAAACCTCACATTGATTGATAATCAGGTGGACAGCACCATCAATGCTTGCTGGGCTTTTCGTTTTAAAAATGTATTGGGCTACGCTGAAGGTAACACTTATTTTGGTAACCCTTTTGAGTTGGCTTTGAGTGCTACCATACCGTTTGAATACTGTTGGCAGTAAATGCTTGTGAAAAAACTAAAAAGCCAAGAGAAGCATTCACTTGGCTTTTCTATTATCATGCTGTTCTGCAATGATTGGATAAATGTCACTTCATTCAATGTTAGTGGGTTGCTCAAGTCCGTTGCGGTATATTAAGTCAGTCCCAAGCTCGCAATGCAAATCTATGTCAGTGACGTCACTGCTGTTGATGCTGGATGTGGCATTCATCAGCTGACAAGGTTGAATGGGGTTGATGGGCTGGAGGTCAATTTCAACTTCATAGCTTTCGTTATGCATCAGCGGGGTATCGAAAACATAAGGACCATTGCTGGTGATGATTTTATCATCTCCCCCTTGGTTGGTTAGGACTAAATAATTCCCGCTTAATAAGCCTTGCACTGTGCCGCCAATGAAATAGAGGTTTTCAAATTGGTAACTGTTTTCATTGACTCCAATGACATTACTGCTTGTCATTGCGTTACCAGCCATGTCAGTAACGCCGGCAGTGATAAAGCCAAACACAATTGTGCCATTAAACTCTGCCAAGTTAGGTCCGCCGAAAGTGACGTCGTAAACTTGGGAAGTAAATGGTGTGCTGTTTGTCGAACTGATGATGCTGGGGTTGTTACTGAAAAAATTACTGTCTTGGATGTTATTGACTGGCTCTGTAAAAGTGTAGCGTAAAGTGACTTGATCTGCTGATGTTGTGCTGGAAGATGGATTGAATCTGGTGACTGACTGAAGTCTCGGCGCCACACCGTCAATGTTTACAGCTGAAGTGTTCCCAACACCATTTAAGGTTAAATTTGCGGCCAATCCACCATTGCTACTGATTGTACCGCCGTTAAGCATAAGTGAATTGATGATAATGCCATTGTCATCAAAGTCTCCTGCTTGGATGGTGTAACTGAAATTTATAGTGCTGCTGCCACTTCCGCTTTGGTATGCTGCACTCACTGTGCCAGAGTCCATTGTGATGGTAATAGACGGCGTTCCGCCGTTTAAATTCACAACAACATTCTTACTGAAGTTTACACTGAAGCTTATGTCTTCATTGGTTACATAAGTCATGCTTGGAGGCACATTCACACTGTTGATAACCGCAGGAACAGCACTGAGGTTGAGTGTGGCTAAATAATTTCCAGAGCTGTATTCGATACCATCATTGACTTCAAATTGGAACACAGTGCTGCTTGAGCCATTTTGAATATATTGTAAATTGCCAGCGTCTAGATTTGATTGGGTAACGCTACTCCCAGCATTTAATTGTTCACCGGAGTCAAAAGCGTCATTGTTGTTCGAATCTACATACAGAGTTCCTGCACCGGGTAGTTGCTCAATGAGCACATGATTAAGAGGATCTGCATCTGCATCATTGTATGAAAAGTCTGAGGTAGAAAAGATGTGCGTCACCCCTTCTGTTGGATTGGCCGAAAAACCAGATGCCGTTGGCGGTGTGTTGGGTGTGCCAACACTGCGGATGCGCACGGCATTGATGGTTGTATAGCCGCCCGGTGCGGAGACTGTTAAAGTGATTGAACTGTTTATTGGAGATACTGCATCCCAAGTCAACCAATTGTTTAAACCATCAACTGATGTATCCCAGTCATCACCCAATGCATTGGTGCCGAGTCTATTGCTGTCTGCAAATTGTCCGTGGACTTGAAAATCGGCGATGCTTGGAAACGCAGTTTCAACGGCAACAAAATCCAAGGCATAAGTCTGGCCGTTATTTAATCCACTGATAGTCATTGTGGTATTTGGGGTGCTATAAATGCCGTCGTTGACCGCAGCGGTATCAACCCAGCCCACATTGCCTGCAGTCCAACCGCCTGACATGTTGCTGTCGACACCTCCAAAAGTGTGGCTGAGCGTTGCCGCGCCCACCAAGCCAGTTTCATCATCAATCAACGATATATTTGTGGTTTGGTTGCTTTGCAATGAATTCCAATTGCCACCAGGATTTTCAAACTGGCTAAAATCAACTAAATATGTCTCAGAAAATACTGTGGCCGAAAAGAACATTGAAACAAAAAGTAAGACGTGATTCAACTTCGAATGACTTAAGGTCGTTTTACACATGGTAGTGTTTTGCATAGATTTCCCCTTTTCTGTAATAATTATCGCTATGATTATAGCGCTAAGGCAGAGCACTGCGCTAAAAAATTATTTATTGATGCCGCTAAAACTCAGTGTCATCAGCTTTTTGAATTTAATCAGGCTGTATACAAACAAAACCATTAAAGCAAGGCTGTTTAAAATTGCAAAAGTGAAAATCAAAGGCTGAGTATGGCCATAACCCAAGTCGGCAAATCGCCAAGTCATGCCAATCAATGCAGGAACCATAAACGCACAGCAAAGCCACAGAAAAGTTTGAATCATTGATACTAAGCGTTGTCGCCCAGTCAGGCGTCTTGATTTGATGGCTTCGAGTTTGGCTTGATAGATGTTCATAAGATTTGAACGGTCATACGATGTGTATCTGTGACTATTATGCAAGGTTATGCCAATTCATTTCAAGTGACTTAAGGCACTGAGAATGAGTCTATTATTAGACTATAATAATTTGTTTGTGTAAAAGAGACCTTTGCTCGATTCATGGAATAAGTTAAAAGTTTCTAAAAGTTTATGAGTTCTATTGTTCAAACGTTTCAGGCTGTATTTCAAAAATGGCCTTATGTTGCTCGTGTGATTTTAACGATGCTATTAATTGTTGCGGCATTTATTATTGGAGGATTGATTGAAAAAAACATCCCAATCAAGCCTTACTTTCCTTTTACAGGTGCGTTGCTTTTGCTACTTGTGACCTGGTTTATGTACAGGTTTGATGGTAAAAGTTTGGATGAGTTGGGGTTGAATTTGCAAGGAAGAAGCCTGTCATTTTTTATGTTGGGATTATTTCTTGGTGCTGCAGCTTTTATAATAGCCAAAGGTTTGCGCATGCTATATACCGGCGAGGGGTTTGAATTGCATAAAGAATTTGATTGGCAGCTGGTGCTATTGGGCTTGTATTATATTCTGCCAATGGTTGTGGTTGAAGAGCTGTTGTATAGAGGTTATCTGTTCAAGAAAACCATAGAAAAAAGCAGTGTGTTCTGGGCGAATGTTTTATTTTCCATCATCTTCATGTTGGTCCATGTGATTGACAGAGAAGTATTGAGTAACCATGGCATGGTGTTGTTCTACATGGTCACCATTCCAGTGGGTCACTTGCTCTTTGCGACGGCATTGCTGAAGTCCAAAACACTGATGTTTCCAATAGGCCTGCATTTGGGTAACAACTGGGCATCGATACATGTCATTACAGACATGAAAAATGACAGCAGCTTAATTTATATCACCAACCCTGCTTCGTTTGATACTTGGGGTTACTTCATTGGATTTATTGTGATTTGGAATGCTTTTTTCTTGCTGCTGACTTGGTTGATATGGAAATGGCCAGTTGATGCAAGGGCTGAACTTAAATTTGAAAATGAATAATAAAGTAAATTTTCAAAGGAGAGGTAGGTACTAAGGTTGCTTCGAACCCTTGTAGGGTTGAATTTATGAATTGTGGAACCAAAAAGAATGGTGCCCGGGAATGGAATCGAACCATCACGGTATTTCTACCGGGGGATTTTAAGTCCCCTGCGTCTACCAATTTCGCCACCCGGGCCCTTTTGTTGCCTCTTTCTTCGCGAGACAGTCAAATACGGCGTCAGTCGCCACTCAAGCACATGCGTGCATTCGCGGCTCCTTCCTTGTCTTTGTCAGCCTCGCTGTGAAAGAGGTCTAACAAAAGTCATTTTTGCTGGTTTAGTCAGCATATTTTGCGTCGAAACTTTCTCAAGCACATGCGTGCATTCAAAAGTTGTCTCCTTATTTTTGATAGACTCACTGTAACATAGGGCTACCAAAAACTATTTTGCTCCATGATCAATCATGGAGGCTGAACCCGGAATCGAACCGGGGTACACGGATTTGCAATCCGCTGCATCACCACTCTGCCATCCAGCCCTTGATGTGTTGCCTTGAATCAAGGCGAACCATTTTCTCTTTTATGGTCCTTTAAATCAAGTCCAAACTTTGTGATTTAACACAAAAAAGGGCTGATAAATCAGCCCTTTTGAATTTGGAGCGGGAAAGGAGGTTCGAACTCCCGACCCCAACCTTGGCAAGGTTGTGCTCTACCACTGAGCTATTCCCGCGTTGAGGTGGCACATTTTAGCTGGAAAGCTTTTTTTGTCAACACACTTTTTAAACTTTTTTAAATATTTTCTTCTTTCATCATTGGGACGGCTGCTTTGATGTAAACATACATGCTGTATAAAGTCAGGCCAGCCGCGATGTAGAGCAGTATTAAGCCAATCGGATAGACGGGAATAAACCACAGGTCTGTTTGGTACAACAAAAATCCAATGGCCATCATTTGGAACACGGTTTTGATTTTTCCGACCATGGCCACATTAACGGCTGCACGTTCACCCAATTCTGCCATCCATTCGCGTAAGGCTGAAATGGTGATTTCACGTCCAATGATAACGGCAGTGGCGATCATCATCAATATGGTGGGGTTGTCTTGGAGCAAGATGACCAGCGCAGTAGTAACGGTTAATTTATCGGCCACTGGATCTAAGAATGCACCGAATTTGGAGAATGTTTTGTGTTTGCGTGCAAAGTAACCGTCCAAGAAGTCGGTGATGCTGGCAGCCACAAATACCCAACAGGCAATGTACCTTGACCATTCAAATGGTAAGTAGAAAAAAAGTATCATCACGGGGATCAATACCACGCGGATGACAGTTAAGATGTTTGGTAAATGTTTTGTCATGGTTAACCCTAAAATCGCTGCCCTTATTTTAGCAACCCGTAATGACTTATGTGTAAATTTATCATTTTTTACTCGGGCTTGTTGTCCATCGGCCGCTGATGATGAATTTCACTCCTTTGGGCTGCTGGGTGTTTTCTGCTGTCACTTGGTGCTGGTGGAAGTCGCAGATTAATTTAACGATGTAAAGGCCCAATCCCAAGTGAGGCTGTTCGCTTTTGTGCTTCCTGAATGATGTCAGTGAATCAAACAGCTTGGGAATGTATGCATCAGGGATCTGCGGGCCAGTGTTGCTGATTTCGAGCAGGAATTGGCTGTTTTTGTCATTCACGTCAGTGGTGATCCATATGTCACTTTCAGCTGGGCTGTAATCGGTTGCATTTTGTATCAGTTTATCCATCATTTGGGCCAGTAATTCTTTAGAGCCTGTCAGCAAAATATCAGTTTGGCACGCTCGGAATTGTATGGATGGGTTATTGACTTGATAGCTTTGGGTAAGTTCTGCCAAAAAATCATTGATCTCAAAAGTCTCAACTTCGGTTTCAGCGATGGTTTGTTTCAATAAGCTCAAGGCGCTGAGTTGATTAAGGATGAACTTCAGGCGATTATTGGCAGACAAGGCACGAGACACAAATGGGTTTTCAGGCTGCTTAAGGTGGAGCATTTCCAATGAACTGTGAACAATGCTGATCGGTGTTTTCATCTCGTGAGACAAGCGGCTTCCCAATTGCTTCAGATAGTCGGTGTATTCATTGATTCGGCCCAACAGCTGGCTCATACCACGAGACAGGTCGCCAATCTCATCAGGGTTATTAAGTGCGGCCAATTGGGTGGATATGGTGCCGTGATCATCCAGGGCATTTTGCAGGCTTTGGTTGAGTTTTTTGATGCGCCAGACCAGCAAGGCAGCATACATAAAGGAACCGGCCAATAACAGCAAGGCCGCTAACAATATCAGGCCCATCACACGTAAAAATGTTTGCATCAATGTGATTTGGGCATCGGCTTGAAGCAATGTGGTTTCTAAGTGACCAAAGGGGAGTGTGTGTTGAATGGTTTGGCCATAAAAAAAACTTTCGTCATCGGCGTTGTTGTCAAACACCACTTGGTATAAAAAGTGGCTGAACCAATCTGATTCTTTGGTCACTGCCTCAGGTGTGGCACTTTGGTAAAGTAACCTGCCTTTGAGATCAGAAAGTTTAATCTGTCCGTCTGCAGGTTTGATGTTGTCCATGAATTGCTGCCATTGACTGCTGGCTTGAAACAGGGGTTGCAATTGAATTTGTTCCGCTGCGATGTGGCCATGTGATAAGGCGTTATTCATGGCATTGTGATCAATCATGGCAATGCCGAGTCGAGTCAAAGGCCCTGGTGCCAGTGCCATTTCCATCACATACCCATCGGCCGTCTCGTGCCAATAGGCTTGGTGTTTGGCGTTCAGGTAAACACGACCTTCGGCTTGGCGCGGTATGGTGATTTTTCTGATGCCTTGGCCATCACCCAAAGCCAAAACCAACCGGTCTTGGCTGTTGTCTGGGGCCATTTGAGGTGTGCGGTCTTTGGCTTCAATCAGCACCAAGAATTGCGACTGGTTCACTTGGCCCAATTTGAATCGCAATTTATAATCAATCACATGCCATGCCATGGATTGCCATTCATTGTCATTGCCATCTATTGCCCATTGTGCCGTGATGTTTTCAGGTACCAGTCCTGCAATGCCACTGGGGTTGTTGTTGCCATATTCCAGCAGACTTTGCTTAATCACTTCAGCCTGTTTCTTGGCCGCTGTCACCATACCGTCTTGGTACGTTTGATTCAACTGCTTAAAGGCATACCATGCCAG
>JAUIHY010000108.1 GCA_030432115.1 Gammaproteobacteria bacterium
TGAGGTGTGGCCAAAAACAGCGCATCCATTAAAGCCAAATCGATCACCGGTTCAGTTTCCCAAACATCCAACACCGCATCAAAATGGTTTTTATTCAAGTGTGATAGCAAGGCTTGGTTATCCACCACTGGCCCTCTGGCGCTGTTAATCAACAACGCCCCTGTTTTCATGCCTGACATAAACGCACCATCAATCAAATGATGTGTTGGGTGAGGACCACCGGTGGTCAATGGCACGTGACAAGTAATCACATCACAGGCTTGAATCGCCGCCATGTCAAACCAATCAGCTGCCTTGTCTGATGCTGCCAAAATCGGGTCACAGCAACGGATTGCCACTCCCAACTGGCTGAAAAACCGCTTCAATCGAGCACCAATCTGTCCACAACCAATGATGCCAATCGTTAAGTCAGCAGGATTATGAGCCTTTTTTTGACACCAAAGCGCTATGGCAGTGATGACATATTCAACCACTGATTGGGCATTTGAGCCCGGAGCATGCGCAAAAGGAATGCCCTTGTTGGACAAATAGCTTTGATCGATGTGATCGGTGCCAATGGTGGCTGAACCTACGAATTTCAAATCAGCACCTGATAACAGCGCAGCATCTACCTGGGTGATGGAACGCACCAATAAGGCATCTGTATGAATTAAATCTTGAGTTTGAATTGACCGACCAGCTTGTGTCTTTATGTTGGCTATGGATGTAAAACATGCCGACAAGGCCGGCATGTTTTCGTCTGCAAGTATGTTTATTTTTTTTTCAAGCATGCCACGCTGAATTGATGGGCTGCGTGTTTTTTTGTGGGTCAATCAACATCAATTTGTTATCTATGGCTGATTGCACCTGCTCTCTTTGTACATGTGGTGCGAACAACTGAATAAATTCATGCATGAAGCCACGCAAGAACAAGCTCGGGTTAAAAGCCATCCAAGTTGAACACAAAGGTAAAATGCTTTCTGTTTCTATGCCATGTAAATCATGGTCTGTTTGCTCATCCAACGCCATACCAGCAATCAAACCCACTCCCAAACCTTGTCGAACATAGGCTTTGATGACATCAGAATCACGTGCCGTGAATACAATTTTATAAGGCAAGCCCGCTTGTTTGAAGGCTTGCACCAACGAAGAACTTTCTTGGTCGTTAAACACATAAACAATCAACGGATGTTCTGAGAGTTCTTTTAAGCTGATTTGCTTTTTGGTCGCCAATGGATGGTCTTTAGGCACCACAATTTTGCGCTGCCATTTAAACAAATCTAATTTAACCAAATCACTGGTGGCCGCTGTGGAACCGGAAGTGATGACAAAATCCACTTCACCGTTGCGCAAAGAACTGAGGTTTTGTTGCGAAGTGCCTTGCAATAAGTTCACTTTAACCGAAGGGTATTGTTGGTGAAATTTTTGAATCACAGCCGGCAAAACATAACGAGCTTGGGTGTGTGTGGTGGCAATATTTAACTGCCCTTGGTCCACATGATTCAGTTCATGACTGAAAGCCTTGATGTTTTCCACTTCTTTTAAAATCATTCGCGCGCGTTTCAACACTTCTTTTCCCGCTTGGGTCAAAGAAACCAATGCTTTGCCTTGACGAACAAATAAACTCAAGCCCAATTCATCTTCTAACAAGCGCACTTGGCGACTGACACCTGGCTGTGAGGTGTAGAGTGATTTGGCTGCTGATGTGACGTTCAAACCTGATTGACATATCGCCACAAAAAAACGCAATTGCTGTAATTTCATAATAAACCTTCTTCAAACTTTTTTATTAGCTGCTTGCATGGTAACGACTGATTTTGCAAATAGCAATATAGACGTCTATACTTCTCATAACTATTTGTTATAAGCAAATAAGTTTTGATTATTTTTACAGGTCAAATTTTTATGGGTTAATGGGCACTTCTTGATTCGAAGCATACACATGAACTATTTACCAATCAACATCAAACTGAAAAATAAAACAGTCTGGGTGCTGGGTGCCGGCCCTGTCGCTGCCCGCAAAATCAGTACTTTGATTAAAGCCAAAGCCAGCATTCACTGCTGTGCCATGCAGTTCTGTGAACAAATCAAAATATGGGAAAAGCAAGGTTTGTTACAAACCCATCAAAAACACTTAGAACACATTGATATAAGTCTTTTGAGCGAAAAGCCTCATTTGATTGTTTCAGCCACTTCAGATGCAAAGGTTGCTCACAGTGCTTTTTTAATGGCAGAGAATGAAGGCATTTTGCTGAACACTGTTGATCAACCTGAATTATGCAACTATTTAACTCCCGCTATTGTGGATCGATCTCCCTTGATGATAGCCATCAGCACAGAAGGGTCATCACCGGTGTTGGCACGACTATTGAAACAAAAAATTGAAAAACTGTTGCCTTTTGGATTACAAAAGATTGTTCAAAAAGCCAAACAATTACGCCCCTACATCAAAAAGAAAATCAAAAACGCCCAAGCACGCAGGGCCTTTTGGGAACAATATTTCGACCATGATAATCCATTGATACTGGATGAAACTCAGTATCAAGACATCAACAGCCAAACAGTGAATAAACTGATAGAGCAAAATCAATTTCAGAAAGGCAAAGTCTACCTGGTTGGCGCCGGTCCTGGCAATCCAGAATTATTGACCATCAAGGCTTTACAAGTGATGCAAAAAGCCGATGTGGTGTTGCATGATCAACTGGTACCAGAGGCCATTTTGGGTTTGGTGCGAAAAGATGCCCAACTGATCGATGTGGGAAAATCTGCAGGCAACCACAAAACCAAGCAGCAACACATCAATGAACAATTGGTCTATTGGGCTCAAAAAGGCTTTCGCGTGTGTCGTTTAAAAGGGGGTGATCCCTTTGTTTTTGGGCGTGGTGGTGAAGAAATTCAAACCTTACATGAGCATGAGATTGCATTTGAAATCGTTCCTGGGATCACAGCAGCCATTGGATGTGCCGCCTACAGCGGTATTCCCTTAACACACAGGGAGCATGCACAAAGTGTGACGTTCTTAACGGGTCATGGCCAAGAGTCTCAAGACAATATTGACTGGCAATTTTATGCCAAAGACAAACAAACTTTGGTGGTTTATATGGGCTTAATCAAATCACCCATACTGCAAGAGAAATTAATCACTCACGGAAAAAACCCGCATGAACCTGTGGCCATTATTGAAAATGGCACATCAGAAAAACAACGGGTAGTAACAGGATATTTGTCTCAATTAAGTGAATTGATCACGCAACACCAGATAAAGTCTCCTGCCTTGTTGGTGATTGGCGAAGTGGCACAATACGCCGCACAATTTAATTGGTATAATCAGAATAATGTATTTTTGGAGTTAAAAACAGCATGATCCACAACAACATCTTAGAAACCATTGGCAACACACCCGTGGTACGCATCAATCACCTGGCACCCGACCATGTTGACATGTATGTCAAAATCGAGTCATTCAACCCCTTATCCTCTGTCAAAGACCGATTGGCGCACGCCATCATTCAAGATGCAGAAGCCCGTGGTGACCTCAAACCAGGACAGACCGTGATTGAAGCCACTTCTGGTAATACAGGCATTGCTTTGGCCATGGTATGCGCCGCCAAAGGGTACCCTTTTGTGGCCGTGATGAGTGAAACCTTCTCCATTGAACGCCGTAAATTGATGCGTGCATTGGGTGCCAAAGTGGTGTTGACACCAGCGGCTGCACGCGGAACAGGCATGGTGAAAAAGGCAGAAGAATTGGCCTCAGAAAATGGTTGGTTTTTGGCCCGCCAATTTGAGAATTTGGCCAACCCAGCCTACCACCGCTCTACCACTGGCCCTGAAATTCTGCGTGACTTCGCTGATCAACGTTTGGATTATTTTGTCAGCGGTTATGGTACCGGTGGCACCATCACGGGCGTGGGTGAAGTGTTGAAATTGGCACGACCTGGTATTCAGGTGATTGCCACTGAACCTGTAGAGGCCAGCTTGCTGTCTGGTAAAGAATGGAGCCCTCATAAAATACAAGGTTGGACCCCAGATTTTGTGGCCGAAGTCATGAACAAAGACATTTATGATGATTTGATATTGATTGACGAGCACCAAGCAAAGAAAGCCAGTTTAGATTTGGCCAGCCGTGAAGGCATACTGTGTGGAATTTCTGCCGGCGCCACATTTGCAGCCGCTTTAGAAACAGCAAAAAATGCGCCAGAAGGTTCAGTGATTCTTTCTATGATTCCTGACACTGGCGAGCGTTATTTAAGCACCTACTTATTTGAAGATTTTGCAGAAGGTTCTGACGACCTCTGATGTTAATAAGAGCCTTGAACGCCACTTGGCATTCAAGGCTTACTTATTTTTAACTGCTGATTCATCGTTGGCAGACTTCTGAGCAAAATGCTGTTCTGCCAATTGCCCCACTTTCCAAGCATTTTTCACCCACCACAATGCCAAAAAGACACCCAAAACAGCCAAGATGTGAATGTTTTTGGTGATCATGGTGATCCCTTTGATGACCCATTGTGCCATGGTGTCGCCGGTGCGATATATCACCGTATCAAGGAAGTTTTTGAATTTGTATTTGGCTTGCTTGTCCATGCCAGTGAACAACCAATCAGTCGGTGGTTTCATGATGCCATAAGCACCACTTCGTTGCATAATGATACCACCCAACACCACATAGATAATGGGCACCATGCCTATCAAGGCAAACACCACGACCAAAATCATGGGTAAAATGGCCAACACTTTGTGAATTTTGACTTTTTGCAATAAAAATGGGGTCAAAACCAACTGAAAAAACAGTGTCAAAATATTCGTGATCAAATTGATTTGATTGAACATTTTGGTTTGTTGGTCACCTGGTTCAATGTATTGACTGATATATAGGCCTTGCAACATATACAAAAAACCACCCAAAAAGGTTGCCAATATCGTCATGATGGTGATCTGTTGTAATAACTTGGATTCTAAAATCAGTTTGAAACCATCAATGGCGCTACCACCCATGGGTGATTCTCGATTGACATCTGAGTCTTTGGCATGTTTTCTGACGAATTGCAAAGTGAAGATCACCAACAACATGCAAACGAAGGAGACAAATATCAGGTTGATGGCGCCTATTTTTTCCACCAACAACACACCCAACAAAGGGCCAACAATGCCTCCAGTGGAACCACCTGAAGCAATCAGGCCAAATAATCGCTTACCCTGTGACTTGTTATAAACATCGGCCATAAAGCTCCAAAATAAGGAGACAATAAACACATTGTAAACACTGATAAAAATAAAAAAGCTTTTGGCCAAGCTTGCCGTCACCCCCCAAAATGTGAAAGCCGCCCAATAGCTCAGAATAACGGCAGCAAAAAAACCATAAATATAAGGTAGAAATACCCGGCGTGTGTATTTGGAAACAATGCGGCCATAGATTGGCTGTATGGCCAAGGTGGTCAATAAGGTGCCCAAATACAACCAATGAAAATTTTCCACACCCGCCACCACACCCATTTGTTCACGGATCGATCGGATTAAAAAATACCCACAAAGTAGGAAGAAAAAATAAAGAAAGGAAGCCACCAACAATGGCCACTCGCCTGGCTGAACCTGTTGTTTAAAGTAATGTGTTATTTTATTGAATAACATCAAATTTGACCCGTTTGGTGATACCACAAACCAAAGCATAAGGTATCACATTCAATTGTTTGGCCAGCAATTCAACAGACAAGCCATCACCCCACAGTTGTACCACGTCCCCGGGGTCAGTGTCAGGCTGTGCACTGACATCGATGGCCAACATGTCCATCGACACACGCCCAACAACTGGGCAAGGCAAGCCATTCAACATGACATGTGTGGATTGAGATTGTGACCAAGGATATCCATCGGCGTAGCCGATGCCCACGATGGCCAATCGCATGGACTTTTGTGCCACAAAATGGGCACCATAACCCACTGCCTGCCCTTTTTGAATGCTTTTCGTGGCAATCACCCGTGACTGTAAATTCATCACTGGGCGCAGCTTATAATCTGAAGCCATTGAATCTTCTATCGGCGAAATACCAAACAGACCCAGACCCACCCTGACCCATTCTTGTGGCTGCGAAATGCCACTGAGTACCGCTGCCGTGTTGCTGAATGAAAACGGTAAGCCTTGCTGAGCAATCCAATCGTTGGACTTGATCTGTTGTTGCGTTTGCATGGCCAAGGGTTGATCTGATTGGGCAAAATGACTCATCAAATGAAGGACGATGGCTGGACTTTTTATCAATGACTCAATCGCATTTTTAGCAAAACCCAATTCAAAACCCAAACGGTTCATCCCTGTATCAACCTTAAGCCAAACCGACAAGCAGTCACTGTCTTTCAGTTGATCCAACAATGCCAGTTGGTACTTTTGATGCACCACCACATCAAATTTTTGGCTCAAAGCCAAATGCAATTCCGCCTCATTGAACACCCCTTCTAACAGGATGATGCGTTGGTCCTGGCAGAGTTTGCGCAATTGCATGGCTTCATCAATGGTCGCTACGGCAAAAGCATCCACATCGCCCAATGCCGGCACCACATGTTCAATACCATGCCCATAAGCATCTGCTTTAACCACTGCAACCAATGGTCCTGGGTGCATGGCCTTGAATACACTCACATTGTGCTTCAAGTGTTGCTGATTGATGGTGGCTTGGGCACCGCGTGCTCTGGGTCTCATCAGTAAAAGTCGCTGGCCTCGGGTGTTTCTGGATCATCCATATAAATGTGTTTATCCAAATTTTCGAATCGCGTGTACTGACCCAAAAAGGCCAATTCTATACTGCCTGTTTCACCATTCCTGTGTTTACCAATGATGATTTCTGATGCATTCTTTTTGGGCGAATCTTCGTTGTAATAACTGTCACGGTAAATAAACATGATGATATCCGCATCTTGCTCAATGGCACCCGATTCACGCAAATCAGACATCACAGGTCGCTTGTTTGGACGTTGTTCTACATTACGACTGAGCTGTGATAAAGCAATCACAGGCACTTCCAACTCTTTGGCCATGCCCTTCAAGCTACGCGAAATTTCAGAAATTTGATTCACCCGGCTTTCCTGGGTGTTTTTGGTCTGCATCAATTGTAAATAATCGACCACAATCAAGTCCAAACCTTCGCGGTTCTTTAAACGACGACAATGAGACAGCATTTCATTGGGTGTCATGCCCGGTGTGTCATTGATAAACAGTTTGGATTGTTTTAACAATGCATTGGTTTGGGTGATTTTGGGCCAATCTTGGTCTGACAGTTTACCCGTTTTCAAGTCGCCTTGATTGATGCGCGACAAAGATGAAAACATCCGCATCAGGATTTGTTCAACCGACATTTCCATACTGAAAATGGCGACAGATGCACCAGTTACCGCGGCACGTTCGGCGATGTTCATCGCAAATGTGGTTTTACCCATACCAGGTCTTGCCGCCACAATCACCAAATCTGATTTGTGTAATCCAGCCGTTTTGTTGTCCAAGTCACCCCAACCATAAGGCAAACCAGTGATGTCTTGGTCGGATTCTGACAAGGTCTTTATGTGTTCCAATGTACTGATCAACGCCTCTTTCAAGTCATGGAAGCCAGATTTAGATTTCAGCGTTTTTTCTCTGATTTTAAACACCAAACGCTCCGCTTCTTCCAACAACTCATCACTTTCCAAGCCCTCTGGATTGAATGCTTTTTCAGCCAATTCATTGCCAATGGTGATTAACTGACGCAACACCGATTTTTCGCGCACAATTTTGCCATAGGCATCAATGTTAGACGCACCCGGTGTACTGGAAGCCAGCCCAGCCAAATATTCCAAACCACCGGTTTGATCGGTTAAACCATGGG
>JAUIHY010000109.1 GCA_030432115.1 Gammaproteobacteria bacterium
ATGGCCATGCGGGCTTCCATGGCAGTGCCACTGCTTTTTGGCCCTGTTAAACACCACAACAGGATGCTGGCAGACGGTGGCATCTTGAATAATCTACCTGTGGATGTGGTCAAGTCAATGGGGGCTGACCTCGTGATTGCGGTCAATATCTCATCACCACTGGGTTTGGTGGATGAAGACTCCTCTTTGATCTCTGTGACCTACCAAAGCATCGACGTCAGTTTGGTACAAAACACCAAGCGATCCGCGAAAAAAGCCGATGTTTTGATCACGCCTGACCTCAAAGAATTGACCTCATCCGATTTCACAGAAAGTATGGCTTTTGTGAATTATGGCTACCTCAGCTTGTACCAACATTCTGCCGTGCTGGAGCCATTGAGACTGAATGATTCTGATTTCTTGGCGCACTTGGAGAGCCGCAACTTTTTACCCAGAGAAATTCCCAGCACCATTCAGTTTGTCCATTTTGAAGGCAACCACAGGACCGCATCAAAACGTTTGATGAATCGTGCAGAAAGCTTGATTGGCTTGCCCTTTGATGCCGAAAAAATACAAAAAATTGCCGATGAAATTGTCGCAGCAGAAGAAGACATACAAGTCATCACCTATGACATTGCCTCTGAGCAACAGAACAAAGGCATCAAATTTTCAGTCAAAGAAAAATTATGGGGGCCAGATTATTTAAAATTTGGCTTACAGGTGGCCGATGATTTTGATTCCAACACCCGCATTTCTTTGCTGATTCGCCACCAAAGACACAACATCAACAGCAAAGGTGCACATTGGAACAATGCCCTGAGCTTGGGTTCTAAAATCGCTTGGCAGTCAGAACTGTATCAACCCTTGGATTTTGACAACCGGTTTTTTGCCACGGCGGACTTGAACCTCGCCAAGGACAACCGCCGATATTTTGAAGGCATCAAAGCCACCGGCGAATATGACCACAAAGAATATGCCTTTGGCTTAGGCTTGGGCTACAACCCTTCTGAAAACACCGAGTGGCGGGCAGGCCTGTGGTTTATGGATGAGAGCGTGGTTTCCACCATCAACTCTGTTGATTTCAAAACTGCCATCAACCGAACCGTGGGTATGAAAATCAATTATGGCACTGACACCCTTGAGAAAGCGATTGCCCCAAGGTATGGACATGACGTGACTGCTGAAGCGGGTATTTTTGATCGCGTTCAGTGGCTCAAATTCAATGGCTATCAACGTTTTCCCATGCTGAAACGCTCTGCCTTACACCTGAGCATCAAAGGCGCGTTCACTCACAAAGCTGAAAATGACGAATACTTTTTGGCCATGGGTGGCGTTAACGACTTTGCAGGCTATCCGACCCATTCTTTGTTGGGCTTGAATGCCTTTATTGCAGAAGTGGGCTGGTTCACCGAACTGCCAATGATCAACCTGCCAGTAATAGGCAGCCCTGATTTCAGGGTCAAGACCCATTGGGGTAACGTCTGGCAAAAGCACATTTCACTGGATGACATGAAATATGGTGTTTCTTCAGGCATCTCTTTTGATGTGCTGGATACATTGCTGTTTTTAGGCACTGGTTACAGTCGAGATGGCGATGTGCAATTTTACCTGCGCATTGGCACAGGATTCTGAAGCCAGTTTTGATTGATTAGTTCAATCCCGGTTTTGAAGTACTGCATCAAGCCAAAGCGACTTAACTGTATTTTTCGCTTCATTTCACAATAATCTATCATTTAAATCGCTATGATTGGGGGGCGAAATTTGGAGATAAGAAATGAAAACATTGACGGCACTGTTGGTTTTTGCCAGCTCAAGCGGCTCCTGGGCCTCAGAAACCATCCCCCAAGGTACTGATCCCATACCCATTAAAACCTGGCTGGTTTTGGATGACTTGGCCTATCATGTTTATGAAAGTATCACCATCAACCCAAGTACTCATGAGGTGATTGCAGTGAACAATGACATCAACAATTGCTTACAAGAAAACAGCAACCCACCATTGAATTCAGGCACTTTCACCTTGGTCACCGACACGCAAGACATCGGATTAACTGGGGCCATTGCTTTTGATCCAGGCAGGAATGCTTTGCTGTTGAGCAGTCAGACTTTGGACCTGATTTGTGATGGCTCTTTTGAATTTGACCGCATTTACCTGAGCAGTTTTGATTGATCCACCAGCCACTGCTCATCCACCACCTCAACGCCCAAATCTTGGGCTTTGGCTAATTTAGATCCTGCATTTTCACCCGCCACCAACAGATCGGTTTTGGCTGACACCGAACCGGTCACTTTGGCACCTAAAGCTTGCAGTGCATTTTTGGCTTCACTGCGCGTCATTTGACTGAGCTTTCCAGTTAACACCACGGTTTTTCCACTCAAGGTTAATTCACTTTCCACCGGCGCTTCGATTTCAGGCCATGTGATGCCTGCATCAAGCAATGCTTGAATCACTTGTAGGTTATTCTCTTGCTTAAAATAGTGCAAAATCCTCGCTGCCACCACTTCGCCCACATCAGGCAACGCCACCAAAGCCGCTTCATCAGCCTTGATCAATGCCTCCATGCCTTTAAATGCATTGGCCAACGTCAGTGCCGTGGCCTCACCCACCTCACGAATACCCAAAGAATAAATGAATCGGGGTAAAGTATTTTGTTTACTTTGTTCAATGCCATTGAGTAGGTTTTGTGCTGATTTTTGTGCCATGCGCTCCAAACCAGACACTTGGGCTTCTTTCAAATGGTATAAATCAGCAGGTGTTTTAATCAAACCCGCATCAACCAATTGTTCAACCAATTTATCGCCCAAACCATCAATGTCCATACCTTTGCGAGAGGAAAAATGTTTGATCGACTCTTTGCGTTGGGCATCACAGTTCAAACCATTCAAGCAACGCAACACCGCCTCACCTTCTGCTTTGAACAACTGGCTGTCACAAACCGGGCACTGGCTGGGCATTTCAAATGTTTCACTGTCTTCTGGGCGTTTACTGAGCACCACTTTCACCACTTCTGGAATCACGTCACCTGCACGGCGAACAAACACAGTGTCGCCCACCCGCACGTCTTTGCGCCTGATTTCGTCTTCATTATGAAGCGTGGCATTGGTGATGCTGACCCCGCCCACGGTCACTGCTTTCAATCTGGCGACTGGCGTGATGCTGCCGGTTCTACCGACCTGGACATCTATGGCCTCAATGACCGTGGTCGCCTCTTCTGCAGGGAATTTATGGGCTGTTGCCCAACGCGGTGCTTTGGTCACAAAACCCAGTGTTTCTTGTTGTGACAAGTCATCCACCTTGTAAACAACACCATCTATATCAAAATCCAAAGCCGCTCGCAGGTGACCCACTTTTTGATAAAAAGCCATGCATCCTGAAACACCTTGTACCACTTGATTCAAATGGTTAATTTGGAAACCAAATTCTCGTAATTGTGACATCACATCCGAATGTTTTTTTAATTGAAATGATGTCGACACCTCACCCACGGAATAAGCAAAAAATGACAAGGGCCTTTGTGCCGTTTTTCTTGGGTCCAGTTGACGCAACGAGCCCGCTGCGGCATTCCTCGGATTGGCAAACACTTTCTCACCGTTTTTTTCGGCCCAGGCATTGTATTCGTGAAACCCTTTGCGCAACATCACCACCTCACCACGCACTTCCAAAACATCAGGCACTTGTTTTGCTGTCAGCTTCAAAGGCACGGTAGCCATGGTTTTCACATTGGCGGTGATGTTTTCACCTTTTTGCCCGTCACCCCGCGTGGCCGCCTGAACCAACAAACCTTTTTCATAACGAATGCTCACCGCCAATCCATCCAATTTGGGTTCCGCGGCGTAGTTGATCTGCTCATGCACCGAAAGTCCTTTTTGTACACGTGCATCAAAGGCCATCAACTCATCTTCAGAAAACACATTGCCCAAAGACAACATCGGTAATGCATGGGCAACAGATTCAAAATGAGACAAAGGCTGGTCAGCCACCCGTTGGGTTGGTGAATTTGGGACAATTGACTCTGGAAACTCAGTTTCATACTGCAACAAAGCCTGATAGGCTTGGTCATATTCAGCATCACTGATTTCAGGGTCATCTAAAACATAATACCGATGGGCGTGGTGGTTGAGGGTGTCAACTTGTGCCAGATATTCAGCAAGGGAGTTTATTCGCATTCGTGGTCATGATCAAACTGCCGCATTTCTTCTCTCATGGAAGCGATGCGCTGTCTTGAAAAAGCAGAGTGGTTGTCATCGGTGAGGTAACCGTCCAGAATTTCTGTCATGCGTGTGGCCACTGGAAACATGGTGTCCCACATGTCCAAGGCATTCATGGTGCCCGGCACTTGCATGATGAAAGCCAAACCCGTGGTGCGCAAATCCACATCAAACACCCCTGGCTTGAGCATATTGGCGACCAGAAACAGCATTTCCTGTTCGCTGCCTATGCGGCGATAACGGTAAAACAAGTGGTCTTCACCGTATTCCAAACCCGCTTTGGCCGCGGCGTCTTTGATTTGGTGCCAATCAAACTGTAAACCATCTTTGGCATGCAAAAACAAGGTCACGATTTTGCCGTGATTCTGCGTTACTGGCCCTTTCGGCACGCTGCTTTGTTTAACCGGCTCGGTTTCAAGCACAGGGTCAATTTGAAACAGCTCGTCTTCATCATATTCACTGCGCGTGATATTGGGTTTTTTGCTGCCAAAGTAATAAATCAAAGCCAGAACAATCAGCCCGATAAAAGCAATCAATAATCTCAGTTCCAGCATAATTTGTGCGAATCAAAAACCCAAGGTAACCTGTGAATGATACAAAATGGATGGCATAAGTTCAAGACACTTCAACCACGGTATGATTTATCCAACGAACCTGTCGATTGCTGTGGTTGGTGACAACACCCAATCAGGCCATTTGTTGTTATAATCAATGCGATTACATTCCGAGGTCAGTCATGGAAAAAAAATACCCCATTCCCGCACACGCCACCCAAAACAGTCGCTGTACACCCGCGCAGTACCATACCCTTTACCAGCAATCCATTACTGACAACGAGGCCTTTTGGCGCAGCCAGGCTGAAAACAGGCTGCATTGGTCCAAACCCTTTCAACAAACCAAAGACGTCTCATATGACATCAAGGATTTGCACATCAAATGGTTTTCTGACGGTGAATTGAACGCCTGTTTCAACTGTGTTGATCGCCACTTAAAAGACAAAGCAGATCAAACAGCCATCATTTGGCAAGGTGATGAACCTGCACAAAACCAACACATCAGTTACGCTGAATTGCACCGAGAAGTGTGCCGAATGGCCAATACGTTGAAAAAACTGGGTGTTCAAAAAGGCGATCGCGTGACCTTGTATATGCCGATGGTGGCTGAAGCGGCTTATGCCATGCTGGCCTGTGCCCGTATTGGTGCGGTGCATTCGGTGGTGTTCGGTGGCTTTTCTCCTGAAGCCTTGGCTGGGCGCATCATCGATTGCGAATCTAAAATTGTCATCACTGCCGACCGTGCCGTTCGGGGCGGCAAAACCATCCCGTTGAAAGCCAATGTCGATGCAGCCGTTGACAAGGTGAATGACCCCGAGCTTCAAGTTTTGGTGGTCAAAACATCTGAAAATGAAATCGGTTGGCATGGACGGGATCATTGGTATCACGAAGCCAGCGCTGATGTGGATGCTGATTGTCCTTGCGAACCGATGAACGCTGAAGACCCGTTATTTATTTTGTACACATCAGGCTCAACCGGTAAACCCAAAGGTGTGCTGCACACCACAGGCGGTTATTTGTTGTATGCAGGCATCACACACCAATATGTTTTTGATTACCAAGATGGCGATGTTTATTGGTGTACGGCCGATGTCGGTTGGATCACCGGTCATAGTTATGTGGTTTATGGGCCTTTGGCCAACGGCGCCACCACTTTGATGTTTGAAGGCGTGCCCAATTACCCAGATGAAAGCCGCTTTTGGCAAATCTGCGACCAACATCAAGTCAACATTTGTTACACCGCACCGACGGCCATCCGAGCTTTGATGAAAGCCGGTGATGAACCAGTGAACAAAACCGACCGCTCATCACTGCGCATACTCGGCACCGTTGGCGAACCCATCAACCCCGAGGCTTGGCGTTGGTACCACGAAGTGGTGGGCGATTCACGTTGCCCCATAGTTGACACTTGGTGGCAAACCGAAACCGGCGGCATCATGATCACACCACTGCCTGGCGCCACTGACTTAAAACCTGGCTCCGCTACACGGCCTTTTTTTGGTATTGAACCTGCTTTATTAGATGCTGACGGAAAAGAGCTGACTGGAGTAGCCAAGGGTAATTTGGTCATCAAAGGTTCTTGGCCAGGCCAAATGCGCAGCGTTTACGGTGATCACGAGCGTTTTGTTGATTCTTATTTTTCAGCCTTTCCCGGTGTCTATACTACCGGTGATGCGGCAATGCGTGATGAAGACAGTTATTACTGGATCACAGGCCGCACTGATGATGTTTTGAATGTTTCAGGTCACCGCCTCGGCACCGCCGAAATCGAAAGTGCCTTGGTGTCGCATCCCAGCGTGGCCGAAGCCGCCGTGGTTGGCTGTCCACATGATGTTAAAGGCCAGGGCATTTATGTTTATGTCACCCTGATGGATGGCATGGAAGGCAGTGATGATTTGCGTGCTGAATTGGTCAAATGGGTACGCCAAGAAATCGGCCCCATCGCCACCCCCGACTTTATCCAATGGGCGCCGGGCCTGCCGAAAACCCGGTCCGGCAAAATCATGCGCCGTATTTTGCGTAAAATCGCCGCCAATGAACACCAAAACCTCGGCGACACTTCGACCTTGGCAGATCCCAGCGTGGTAGAAAATTTGATTATCGAGCGATTGAACCGTTGATCAATCCATATTTTGACTGTAATAATCCATCAAAGCCTCAACGTCCATTTTCATGCCGGGCGTGAGGATTTGGTCGGCCCATTGCGGGTAGGTCAGACCACACACCGTTTCATCCTTTAAACATTTAACCAGCATGGTCAATTCATCAGCATGGCAGCCAAAACCAGCGCTTCGCTGGCATTTCAGTAGCTGTATGGCAATAGATGACAAACGATCCAAATAATGCGATTCACCACCCAGCAGCGCTTGTTCAGGGCGGGTATAAGATATGTCCCAAGTGTATCTTAACCCTTGAACACTCCTTTCAATGGCTGTCAAATCCCCCTGCTCAACACCCCACTCTAACATGCTCATAGATTCCTTAACGCTCTCCAAGCGGACTTTGGGGTCTGAAGGGTCTCTTTTGGGCGAGTTTTTCAACATTTTCCCTAACTCGCTGCTGGCTTCAATGGCGTCAATACTGAATGATTCATCTGAAAATTCTGGGTACCTTTTTGACCACAGCTCACAAGCTTGCTTAATTTGATCAATGGCTTTTGTGATCTGTTGAGTCATTGGCTTTCCTCGCAAATCACTTTTATAAGAATCTTTTCGACAAGGGTACAAATACCTTCTGACCAGCACATAATCTAAGAAAGGATCTTGGTGAAACCAAGTTTGTTCAGCATATTGAGTTTCATTGCTTCGAACCGTATCCTTTTGCTGTGTTTGACTGTTGTGTTGACTCAATTCTTCTGATGACTGTTTTGATTTATCCTCTTTGGTATCAAAAGCTGTTAAGCTGTATTCAGCAACATCTTTAGGGCGTTCAATATAAAACCATACAAGCAAACTTAAAACAGCAAGCACAAGCAAACCAAAACTGGATCTACGGCGCATAATGTCGCTCCATCACATCCAGCATCCACTCAACATCATGAATTTGACCCGCAGTTAACTGCCCAT
>JAUIHY010000110.1 GCA_030432115.1 Gammaproteobacteria bacterium
CCATGGTAAACACAGGCCAAAAACACGGTAACAAATGACGACAAATCAGGGGCATTCAAAGCGCATGTTTTGATGCCATGTTGCTTGAAATATTGACCTAACAATTGAGCCCGAGCCAGTATCGGATTTAAAGTTTCAAAATGGTCATTTTGCAGTAACCAAATTTGATCTGGCTTGAGATTGGCAAATGAAAGCTGACTCATAAAGTTTTTGGTATCACTACCCAGTGCCTGTAGGCCAATTCACCGACAAACAAGCTTCCCATCAACAAGTAGCTGATCAGGCCATTGTACAAAGTCCAAGTGGCCAAAGAGGCATAATATAAAGTGAGCAATGAAAGCATCATATTAAGGACAAAAAAACCACACCAAACCTTGGTTAAATTAACCATATAGCGTTGTTTCTCGGCTGTGATGTTTTTCTCACGAATTTCAGCAAGCCGTTGGATGACACACTTCTGAGTTTTCAAACTTGCAGCAAATGTGATGAACAATGTTAAACTGACGACAACGGGATACAACTTGAGCCACAAAGCATGGTCTGTAAAAACTGTTAATGCGGCAAAAACCAACAGCAAACATGCCGACATTATGGTACCACTATTGAAATCAAATGTCTTTTGGGGATGACTTGTTCTTCGCTGTTTGTGCAACCAAAAAATGCGTATCAAAGCCAAGCCAGCAAGCACAGCGGCTATTTGCCAGAATTCAAACTGATTCAGGCCAAAATATATTATAAAAGGGTACAGTGCAAAAAGCACTGTAAACAGCACTTTCAACACTTGAGACATTAAGCAAGCATCTGTGATGCGGTGTCCACCAAATCCTGGACGGTTCTGACCTTTTTAAAGTCTTCTGGGTTAACCCTTTGGCCAGTGATTTCTGTGATTTTTACCGCCAAATCAACGGCATCAATGCTGTCCAAATCTAAATCTTCATACAAGTTGGCATCCAAGTTCACTTCATCAGCATCTAATTCAAACAACTCAATCATGGTCTCTTGTAAGACCTTAAATATTTCATTCTTGTCCATGATTATTTTAATTTCCCATGAATGTATGTCGCCAAAGATTGTACCGAGCTGAAATGTTTTTGAATGTCCGCTTCGTTTTCATCTTTGACTGATATTTGGTATTTATTTTTGATTGCCACACCCAATTCCAAGGCATCAATTGAATCCAAGCCCAATCCCTCATTGAATAAAGCTTCATTTGTATCAATCTCATCAGTGCTCATGTCTTCTAAGGCCAAAGATTCAATTATAAGTTCCTTGATTTCATTGATTAATTTTTCCAATGGATAACTCCTTTTGATAATGTTTCAATATCATGTGATTCACTTTTCTTGCCAGTGTGCTGACAGGTTCATTCGACTGAAATTCACTTTCAAACACCATGGGAGCTCCCACTTTGATCACATAATGCGGTTTAATCGGCGGTATTTTATACCATTTTTGCCCTTTTGCTAACATACGGGGGCGACATTCTATGGTGATTGGCGTGACTGGGTGTTTTGCAGCCAAGGCTATCAGGGCTGCACCTCGTTTGAATTTCAAAGGTGAGGACAATTCTTTGGTACGAGTGCCCTCAGGAAATATCAATAAGTTATGACCCGATTTAAGTGACTTGGCACAGTCTTCGACCAGATGTTCAGGTTTGTTGTTTACAATATAACCGGCTGTCAATAAAGGCCCTTTGGTGAATGGGTTTTTGGCCAATGCAGCCTTCACCACACAGTCAGAGCGTTTTATGACAGAAAGTAAAATCACCACGTCAATCAAGGTTGGGTGATTGGCAATAAAGAATTGATTGGGCTTGAGTAGCTGAGATTTGTTTTTAATGCTTAAGTTGAAAATTCCCACCCATTGCATAAACCCAGAAAATAATTTAAAGGCTTTGTGAATAACTGCTTGACCACATTGTGTCTGTTTGTGTGCGGGTATGACAGCTTTCAGCAGGGGATAAACCAGCAAGCCTATACACAATCCACCAATTGCAAAAAATAAAAAACTGAGACCAGTCACCACAATTCGGTAACCGTGATTGATTGTTTTTAGCACCACTGCCAAAGCCAATGTTGTCTGCGAGTCTGCTGTTCCATGGTTACCGCTTGACGATTAAAAAACGGGATACAATCCGTATGAAACCCATCATCAATGTGATTCAGAGCAACATTTGGGTTAATGCTTTCCTTTAAAGTGAGTGACAATTCATCTCCCAGACTGATCACGAAGGCGGCTGCAAAACATGCATCTTGAATACCAAATTTTTGGCTGAACTCATCGCTGCTTTTTTCTTCAAAAATCATAACTTTGACTTGAGGAAAGGATTGCAATAAAGTCGATGCTTCTATGAATGCCATAGGCAAAAGGCCGCTCAAACTGTCTATCACTGTATAAGGATGTCGGTTTTTATTGTTAACAGACAGCAAACCTGGAATGGCATTATTAACCGACATACTGAACATTGCCGGAGACAGGTCTTGATCAAATTGCCGGATTAATTTTATGGTGCGTGATAACTCGGCATTTTTTGATGCATAGACTGCAGGCAGTTGATGACCATCAATTTCATCATCCAGTGCCGCCATGGCTTTTGCTACCAAAGGCATGCGTCGTTTGACCATGGGTGAGAGGTTTGCTAACTCTGGTTTGCCATATAAACAATTTTCTATTTCAAGGTGTTCCTGAGAAGATTCTGGAAAGCAACAACTCCAAGCGTGTAATTTGAATTTTAGTTTGGACATGTGAGGGGCTTCAATTCTTCCAATGTGAAAAATATTCGGCTATTATACCTTTCCTTACACTTAATTTCACAGGATTAAAAGGCATGCATAATTCACTTAAATTATTGGTTTTGGGTTCAACATTATTGTTTGTTTCTCATGTTTTTGCTGCAGATGATTTGGTAACTTTGAATTTTAAACAAGCCGTTCAAAAAGGGTACGATGAAGGCATATTAGACAGAAACATTCGTTATTACTTACAAGGTCAAGCACACCCTGAAGTCATCAAAAATCACGGAGAATTTAAAAGTAACAAAAAAACCAACGGTGTTGGAAAAAGCGCAGAAAAGAGCTGTAACTGGGTGCTTTTGTCTGTGTTGAAAACATACCAAAAACGTGCTCAAAACTTAGGAGCTAATGCTGTCATCAACATCAAAAGCAACTACAAAAGCAGAGAATTCATTGATGATGAAAACTACCAATGCGGCAATGGGTTCTTAATGTCTGGCGTGGCATTGAAAGGTGATGTGGTTGAAATTAAATAAACCTTTAGCTAAAAACAATTTTAACATTCTAAGCTGTTGACTTTGATTAACTCAATCAGCTTAGAATGTACTTAAGAAGTTGTGCAGACTAAACCTATCTATAGCCATGATTTTTTTATTGCCTGATAAACTATTATTCCAAACATTTATTCAGAAAAAATGGTTTTATCACCCATAAATGACATCAATAAAGCAGGTAAGAACGTTAGGCTCAAGAATGTGGAGACAAAAATGCCGCACATGACGATGATGCCTACGCCTCGATAGAGCTCGGTGCCCTCCCCTGGAATCAGTACCAAAGGCGCCAGGCCAAAGATGGTGGTGGCGGTGGACATCAGGATGGGTTTGAGGCGTTTTTGGACGGCTTGGCGAACGGCTGATTGTACTTGTTCGCCTTGTTCTAGAAATCTTCTGGTTTGATCGACAATCAAGATTGGGTTGTTGACCACCGTTCCGAGCAAGATCAAAAAGCCCAGCATGGTGATCATATCAAAGGGTTGTTGAAAGGTGCTCATTCCCATGTTGTTGAGCAAGGCATTGATGCCGTTGACTGCGACCAGCCCCAAGAGGCCACCTGCCATGCCAACGGGTATGGTTGCTAAGATGAATATTGGGTATCGCCAGTGTGTGAATATTGCCACCAACAACAAATAACACAATACAATGGCTATGATGAAGTTGCTGGATAAGGCATTTTTGGTGGCTTCTAATTGGTCCGCAGCTCCGCTGATATTGACCTTGATGCCTTGAGCGATATGACCTTGTTGCCAAAGTTGTGGTAACAATTCATGTCGGACTTTGGCTTCCGCCGTTTCCAATGCCACATTACGAGGTGGAATGATATACACCGTGACGGTTCGACTGCCATCGACACGGCGTATGGAGTTGCTGTTTTTGCTTTCCACAAGGTCAGCCACTGCATGCAAAGGTATCACGCCACCTTGGGGTAAACTGATGGGTTCGGCAGATAAACCTTCTATGGTTTGTTGGTTCCCTGCCCCACTGAACATGAATATGTCTACTTTATCATCATTTAAGATGAATTCATCGACATAAGCACCATCACTGAAAGCGGCCACTGCATAATTGAAATCTCGGTTGCTGATGCCCAATTCGGCCAGCCTGTGCCATTTGGGTCGGATTTCTATTAAAGGTTGGTCAAGGGTCAATGAATTGGGATTTGAATTAATTTGTGGTTGATCAAACAACTGCTCAGCTGCTGCATAAACGGCTTCAGCGGCTTGGTACAAGTCGACCAATTGGTTCCCAGATAAATCCACAGCCACCGCTCGTGTGCCACCATTATTACTCGAAATGATAGAACCACGTGATGAAAAGGCACGCATGTTTTCATAGCTTTTGAATTTTTTGGTGATGGCATCCATCATGGCATGAATGTTTTCAGAATCAACAGGTGCGCTGAGGAACCAAATGCGCCCTATTGACACTGACATGCTGTAATATGCCAATGGTGGCATGTCGCTTGAACCCGATTCAAAAACCAGTGGATCTGCATTGAGAAATTGATCGAAATAGGTGCGCAATTCAACACCAATTTTTTTCATCTCAGTCAGGTTGTAGCTGGGTGGTGCAATCATATTTGAAAAGGCTTTGGGCTCTTCCCCTTCTGGCAAGTATTCAGCTGGTGGCATGAGTTTGCTTGCCGCACCCAGAATCACAACCAAAAAAGCCAATGCCCAAATTCTTGCACTTTTTTGCTTGTCGGTGAAAACGTTTACCAAACGCATCCAGCCCTTGCCCAATTGTAATGATTTTCCTGGTGTGTATTGCTCCTTGCCCAAATTGGCCATGGCCACGGGAATGACAAATATCGCCACCAGCATGGAAGCTATGATGGCACCTGAAATGGCGATGGCAATGTCTGAATACAACTGCCCTGCTTCTTGGTTAATAAACAATATGGGCGCAAAGACCAATACGGTGGTTGCTGTCGATGCCAATACGGCTGGCCACACTTCTTTCACACCTTCGACAGCGGCTTGATAACGACTCAAACCTTTTTTTCGGAATTGCATGATGGATTCCAGAACCACTATGGTGTTATCTACCGTCATGCCTATGGCAAAGGCCACACCAGCAAGCGAAATCACATTGATGGTGCGTCCAAAAGCCATCAAAGATAGAAAGGCCGCGATGGTACAAACGGGAATGCCCAAAACGCCAACCAAAGTTGAACGCCCTGAGCGCAAGAAGAAAAACATCACTATGGTCGCCAATGCCGCACCCAGTCCCAAATTAAACCACACATTTTCTAGAGAATTAGACACATATTGGACATCGTCACTGACCAGTTTCAGTGTTAGGCCATTTTGTATCAACAAAGATTGGTTTAATTCTTCAATCAAAGGCAACAAAGCGGTCTTGATGGCTATCACATTGGAGCCACTTTCTCTTCGCACTGAAAGCGACAAACTGCGCTGACCATCAGCATAAGACAATCGACGCGTTTCATAATGGTCAAGGGTGACCTCGGCAATGTCCTTGAGCATCAAAGCGCTGTTTTCTTTGCGGTCAATGATCAGGTTTTCTAAATCAGATAATTGCTCAAAGCGGCCCACCACGCGCAACAAATAACGACTTTCATTGCTTTCCATGTCGCCGGCAGAAACATCGGCATTTCGGCTTCTGATGGCATCTCGAACTTGACTGAGGCTGATGCCACGTTGTGCCAAACGTGCCGTATCGATTTTGATTTGGATTTGTCTTGAAGCGCCACCCCGCACATCCACTTGTGAAATGCCAGAGACGCTTTCCATTCTGGGGCGAATATAATCGTCGGCAAAATCATTCAACATATCAATGTCCAAATCCATCGGATTGCCAGGCAATGGCATCAACCTGAAATGCATAAAAGCATTGCTGGAAAAGGAACTGGAATAAAGCCGTGGTTGATCAACATTCTCTGGATAAGCTGGTACTTGACTGAGGGCATTGCTGACCCGAATCAAAGCTTCATTAACATCTACACCAAAAGGAAATTCCAGTTCAATTTGTGCTGACCCCATATCTGCAGATGAGTTCATGCGCTTTAAATTAGGCAAACTGCGCAAATATCGCTCTTGTTCAATCAGGATTTCTTTTTCCACATCTTGCGGTGTGGCGCCAGGCCAACCCGTTCTCACGGTGATGGTTCTGACTTCCAAATCCGGAATCATTTGCACAGGAATTTTTGTCGATGCCACCACGCCAAGTATGCAAATGATCAGCACCAGGACTGTGACCAGGATGCCACGTTTGACTGTGGCTTCAATCATCGCTTCTTACCTTTGACCACATTGACAGAAACAGCTGTGCCATCTCGCAGAACTTCAACACCTTTGGTGATGTATGCATGTTTGACTGAAAGGCCATAAAGCGCGACTTGATTGTTTGGCATGGTTTTGAATGTAGTCACCAGCCTTTTTGCATGGTTGTTTTCCACAATGAACACACTGCTTTTGCCGTCGGGGTGCTGTTTAATGGCACTTTTGGGCAATAGAATGCCTGTTTGTTTGCTGTTGGGAAAGGTCAGTTCTGCGGTGGCCGACATGCCGGGAATCAAGTCCTTGCGATCAGCCGGCAAGTCAATTTGTGCCAAAAAAGTTCGGGTTTGCGTATTTGAAACTGGCACCAAGCGGCTTAGTGTGGCCATGATGGGTGAATCGTTTCTGGCATCCACAATCACTTTGACTTGTACTTCTTCATTGTTTTGTAATGATGCAAAATGATGTTGCGGAATTTCAATGGTCAAACGCAAATCATTTTGCGCTACCAGAGTCATCACCGCGGTTTGTGGATTCACCCACTCACCCACATCGACATTCCTTTCAGCCACAACACCTGCAAAAGGTGCTTTCAATACATGGCGGTTCAATCGTTCTTTTTGTAAGCTGTGGTTGGCTTTGACATGTTCCAAATCCGCTTCGGCTTTAGACAATAATGCGGCTCGTTCTGCAATCAGTGTTTTGGCCACCACTTTCTGTGCAGATAATCGCTGCACCTCATCATACAAACGCTGGGCTTCTTTGAGGTTCAATTCTGCGGCTTTTGCGCTGGCTGCCGCACCGCTTAATTCCAATTGGGCTAATTGATTGTCCAAGGTCAGTAACCGCTGGCCTAGAGTCACGACATCACCCACCTCAACATTTAATTCTTCCACGCGGCCTGAGACCAAAGTGGCGAGTTGTGCATGGTGCCTGGCTTCGACCGATCCGGTTAATTCAAGCGTTTGGCTTTGTTCAAGCAATTCTGGGTAAACGACCTCGACAAGGATGGGTGCTTGAGCAAAGGCATTGAATGTGGTGACAGCAAAGCCAATCAACATAAAAAACTGCAAAAGGGTATTTTTC
>JAUIHY010000111.1 GCA_030432115.1 Gammaproteobacteria bacterium
TGTCGATTACAACGCATTAAGTGAAACATTAGACGAATATATAATTCAGTAAAGCTTCCTGTTTTCAAATGTGTCGCGGTTTAATCCTTTTAAGCCGCGACTAATCCAGCTGTAATTAGTATTCAAGTCGAGCGCCAATACTGACTGTGTATTGGTCAAAATTATTTAAATATGAGGGGTCAGTACCCTACAACAGTTTAACGTTTCTGACCCCATTGATTTACTTTCAATTCAGCATCTTTTCGTTTTTTTAATGGCTCAAAATGATTTCTGATCCAATAAATTAATCGTTCCATCTGAATCGAAATCTTCCATTGGTGCTTTCGCTATCAGAACTTCTTTCATCTATTGCGCTAGTGCATTGGTTTGGATTACACCATGATAATTTCCATGCAGACTAAAAAACTCACCATAAAATTCAACACGGTCAGTTATTTCGTCATATATCGGTGCATCCAACCCAAAATGAACTGACTGTGCAGCAGCCAATACCTTAAATACCTTGAAATTGATCGAATCTTCAAAAGCATTGCTGAAAATAATATCAGTGTGGGTGATGTGGAATGATTGCAACGTCAGGCCTCATACACACAATGATGGTCTGACACCTAATGAGTCAGAACGAAGGTTTTGGCAAAAATCTAAAACCGTGGCCAAAATTACTTGACCACTACAGGGGCACAGCTTCAGCGGTTCCTGTACCCTTCAATTTAATGACATGGCTAGTTTCAATATTTTCGGTTGTTGCATTTTCATATGTGAACTTTCGCAAAAACAGAAAAGGGACTACCCAAAAGGGTAGTCTCTTTATGTAGCAAGAAATTGATATAATTAGAATTATAAAACTCATTGGATCATTCATGTACCCAGCTGTTAAATCTTTTTCTAAAGCGCATCCTTCGATGATTCTGACCCTGTGTTATGTTTTGATAACGGCCATAGGAACGGGTTACAGCTTTTTCTTTTATCGAGAATTCGGAATCAACATCATCAAATTTGCTGACTTGAGTGATTTTTTGCTGGCTGCGATTTTAGAACCACGGTCATTGATGTTGTTTGGTTTTGCAGTCGCTCTGATGTTGGTTTCTTACTGGATGGATGTGTTTTTTAGAAAACGCTTTCAAGCTTATCGGAGTTTTGTTGAAAACAGGATGAAAGCAAAATACACCGACCCGATTATTATGATGGTGGTTATTTTGTTGAGTACTGTGGTTTTGATGCGAGGTTTGGCCGAGGAAAATGCCATACTCATCAAAAAACAAAGCCAAGACAGTTATCATGTGGCTTATTCAGAAATCGGTGAGCAAGAGTCGCTGAAAACACTTGAGCTGTTGGGCAGCACTTCTCGCTTTCTTTATTTTTATGATACTGACCGCAAACAGGCAGTGGTGGTTTCGCCTGAGAATGTGAGCTATATGAAGAAGGCCGTGCGCGTTAAAAAGGCGGTTCAATCACCGAAGCCAACTGTGAAGCCAGTTAATAAAGGAAAAAAGGTTGTTGGTTCAAAATCATAACAACCTTTTTCCACTCAAGTGTTCCCCTTTGCTTAAGGGTTCTTCTTCCAAATTTTATCCGAAGCTGGTAAATATTCAGGCAATGCAGCCGAGCCATACCAAGGGATGATGTCGGCGGCGAGGTAGCCGGCTTTAAAAGCGGGATCGGTTTTGAGGATTTCTTCCGCAGCTTCAATGGTTTTGACATTAAGGATAAACAAGCCCCGGTAATTCAGGTCGTTTTTACCGAATGGTCCAGCCACCACCAATTGTTCAGCTTCCACCATGCGGTTCATGTTTTCGAAGTGGCCTTTGAAGGCTTCGGCATAGGCGGCTTGACCGGCCTCAGTGTCTTCGGGTTTCACTTCACCCGTTTTCAACATCACCAAGACATAAGATTTCATGCCATAGTCATCGGCACCCAGTTTTTTTGCCAATTCGGCATCGTAATTGGGGTTGTTATTTTCTGGTTTTATAGGCGCTTCGGCATGAACCAATGAAGCCAAACATAGCGCTGTGATTATGGATAGTTTTATAGGCAATTTCATTGTTCTCCTCAGGTTATTGATTTATGCATGTAATGCAAAACAGTGATTATAACTCATAAAAAAAACTTCATATCAAACCCGCTTTATGAATTTCTATCAAAAAGCATGCAATAGTGAGTATGATAAAAACCAACAAGTACTTAAAATCTATGTCTTCTTTTTTGTCATCTTTATGATTTGCCATGGTTACATCCTCAATAGTCTGAATTAACCACCGTGCACCAAAACAGAAACAGACCAATAAAACCATGAAAAAGCTATAATGGATTGATTACAAGTTTTAATTCAAGGTAAAAATGATGATCAAAAAAATGCTTTTAATCGGCTTATTGCTGTCAATCTCATTCTCTATTGTGGCTGAAGATCAACCGCTGGACATGCAACAATTCGCCAACAACTATTTTGAAACCATGGTCGCTACCCAGGCCCCCGACGCGACAAGCAAAGAATTGGAAGCTTATTTGGCCTTATTGGTCGATGACATCGGTCACAGTCATTTGCCTTGGGACAATGATGACACCAGGGCAGCTGATGGCAAAGAGCGAATGCGAGAAGGCATGACATTTTATTTAGGTACGCACACAGAATACAAAGCGGAGCTGTTGAACATGTTCACCTTCAATGATTCGGCCATTGCCATCCGCTACAAACACCATGCCAAAGGCATCCACCCACAAAGCAAACAAGCCATCGAATACACCAGGGTGATGATGGAAGTGTTGGAACTAGAAGGTGACAAAGTGGCGGTTATTCGAAAATACCATGAGTGATGATTTCCAAGCTTGAAAAACAACACATTCCACTGCTCCTGCTGCTTACCATGGCGGTCAGTTGGTCTTTATTTTACATCCCCAACCATACATTGAATGACTTCGGCCGGGCTAAATCTGAATGGTGGTTGTTGATTGATGGTTTGTTGTTCTTGCCTTTGGTGTGTTTTCTTTGCATAGATGACAAAAAACAGGCCGCAATCAAAGCCCTGATTTATGCCTGTTTGATGGTTTTTTTGGGCAGTTATTTAATTCCCGATGGAAACAAAGTACTTTGGCATTATCTGGAATCGGGTCGTTTTGTCGTCATTGCCTTGTTCATTGTTTTTGAGGTCATCACCATGCTGACGGTGATTTTTGCCATCAAAGCATCGTTGAATCAGTCCATAGATCCTGATGATGCCATAATCCAACCGATTGAAAAGCTGTTGGGTCATGGGAAATTGGCCGAACTGATGGCTTTTGAAGCCCGTGCCTGGGTTTATGCTTTGTTTCCAAGCCGCGTGGATTCATCACGTTTTCAAGGTGATGTGCATTTTTATGGGAACCTGAAAGACGGCACGCAAAGTAACTTGCTTGGTTTCATTGTTGTTATTTTATTTGGCTTACCATTGGAACATGTGTTGCTGCATTTTATATGGTCGCCTTTTGCAGCCAATGTGGTGACTGGTTTGGCAGTGTTCAGTTTGGTGTTTTTTGTTGCCGAATACCGTGCCATCAGCAAGCGCCCTGTTTCAATCGACCGAAGTCAACGGCAGTTGATCATTCGTTATGGTTTGTTCGCGCCTTTGGTGTTGTCTTTTGATGGCATTGATGCGGTATCCCGGCATTCAAAGGAGGTTGCCAAGCGAAATGCTAATAAACGTTATAACCTGTTCGGAGCACCAAATATCAAAATCACCGACCGGCAAGGTAGGAAGTTTTATTTGGGCTTGAATAATGCATCGGAATTTTTAGATAAGTTAAAAAAACAACTCCCCAACTGTCCTGATTGAGTTTGTTTTGTCGTAAAGACAATAAGACAAACAAATTGAGGACAAAAACAATGAAAAAAATCATCATGTTGGTGTTTTTGGCACCACCACTTTCAGCACAAGAATTAATCAGTAATGGTACATTCAATAGCAACATCAACCCCTGGGAGCATTTTAACCGAGGATCATGGATTGCCAATGATGGCGCAGCGGCTTCAGGTAATGGCAGCATCGAAATCAAAGACAATTTGAATAATGGCAGTTCAGTATATGCTGACTCTGAACTGGTGCCGGTTGTTGAGGGTTATCGCTACATTTTAGCCAGCTCATACAAATACCAAACTGGCAGTATCCCCAACGGCATGTCAGTAGCCATTGAATGGTATGACAACCAAAGTAACTTTCTGGGTGAATACCCTTGGGATGTGAGTTTTGACATGTCACAACCTGGTCAATGGTTGGAATTTGATACCTGGGTAGACAACATCATTGAAGATGCCACACAAGCACGGGTTCGATTGTGGGTTCACCAACACAGCTCAGGGACTGACTTAAATACCGGTCGCTTTGATGATGTGATCTTTTTTCAAGACACGGTGTTTATGTCAGATTTTGATTGATGCAGTGACAGGTGGTTTTTGCTATTATGGATGAATGAAAAAACCACCTGCTTTTATCGAACACCTGCATGAAGTGTTTGAATCATTTGGCCCCATCACATCCCGCGCCATGTTTGGTGGTTACGGGATTTATCACGATGGTTTGATGTTTGGCTTGGTGGCTGATGAGGTCTTGTACCTGAAAGCAGACAAGGAATCGATTCCATTGTTTGAAAACGAAGGCCTTGGCCCATTCCTGTATGAGAAAAATGGTAAAGCCATGCCCATGAGCTATTACCAAGCACCTGATGAGATTTATGATGATTTGGATGTGGCAAAGCATTGGGCTCGCATCGGATTTGATGCGGCTTTAAGGAACCGAAAACCCAAAAAGCAGTCTAAATCCCAGTTAAAGTCAAAGAAGGCCAAATGATTCATCTGAAAACCAGCGAGCACATGGCTGAATTGATGCCACTGAAAACGGCATTAGAGGTTGCAAATATCGAATGTTTTATTAAAAACGAATTTAATGGTGGTGGTTTGGGTGAAATCCCTTTCACAGAAACGTGGCCTGAGCTTTGGATCCAGAATGAAGTAGATAAGCCCAAAGCATTGGCCATCATTGATTCATTTTCTACTGCACCAGAAGCGATGTCAGACTGGGATTGTCCCAAATGCCAAGAGCGCATCGAGAAAGATTTTCAGTTATGCTGGCAGTGCGGCTATGTATTGCAATCCGACCTTTCTTAACCTCTTTAAGTTGATCAATTCATTGTTTAACGAATTTAAGGTTTTTTACCCTCGGTGTTGAAACCGTTAGGGCTATGGGTTCACCTTTGGTATTTAATTCAAACACTATCAGTCCCAATGGACTGGAAAACACCTGATCAAACTCTGGTCTTAATATAACAGTCGGCCGGTTGTTGATGAACAGTTCTAATTGTCCATCTTCTAGGGGTTTAAGGCTGTAAAGGGTATTAATTTCTTCGGCAAAATAGTCGCCAGTCAGTGCATTTAATTGCGCTTCATTTCGGGAAGGTGACTCGACTGCTTTGAACCAATCCACTTCGGTATCATTTTCGATAAACACCATTTGATACTTGCCTTTGTTTTTTTCATCGACATCAAAACGCACTTCAACAGTCATACCCGGCGGTGTGCCAGCCATGGTGAAGCTATTGGCTGAAAGAGCTAACAAAGCATTGCCCCTGCCCCGACCGCGTTGATAGGTTAATTGGCCATCAACCACTGCCACTTCTCTAGAAAAGCCATGACTGGTGCTCCAATAACGGCTGGCAAAGGCTTGTAACTGCTGTTCAGCTAAGTTGATGGTTTCAGTAGCCAGCACTTTGGTATCTACGGCAGCTTCTTCCTTTTTGGTTGGTAGTAAAACGTCAGCCACTTGATTGGCCAATCTTGGGGCATTGATGGCCGCTGTATTGGCGAGCAATATCACGGTCAGTTTTTGTTCTGGAAAACGCACCATTTGTGACTGAAAGCCTGGCCAACGACCTGCATGACTGATGGTTTGATGTCCTTGTTGCTCCCCAATTTCTAGGCCTTTGGCGTAATTGATGGATTCACCGTTGTTGAGCTTCCCTGCTGTGGTCATTTGTTGCCAAAAGTCGGTGTTGAAAGTGGTTTTTGAATAAAAGGCATCATCCCAACGTTTTAAATCTTCAATGGTTGAAAACACACCTGCAGCGCCTGTGCGTTCCAATAAATTGCGAATCAAACGGTGGCCGCCTGAACGTACTGGGCTGTAACCTGAAGCCCTGTTCTTGATGATGGTGGTGTTGTTATCGATGAATTGGGTGTTGTTCATACCCAAAGGTGCAAAAATGGTTTGTTCAGCATATGTTGCCAATGTCATGCCAGATGCTTTTTCAACAATGCGACCTAACAACCAATAATTGGTGTTGGAATACATGTGTTGCTCGCCTGGTTCGAAATTCAACGCTTTTTGCTGGCTGACCCAAGCCATGATGTCCGTGTTGTCGTAATAATCATCAGGACGCAAGCCAGCCAAATAGCTGATTTGAGTGAAATCACGCAAACCACTGGTGTGGTGTAGTAAGTGGCCTATGTTAATTCCTTTCGCATGGTCTGGAAATTCGGGAAAAAATTGATCCAGTGTTTGGTCCAATTGCAACTTGTTGTCTGCGGCCAGCTGCAACACACAAGCAGCAGTGAATTGTTTACTGATGGACGCCAAATTAAAGGCAGTATTCGTTGTATTGGCTATGCCATGTTCTAAATTAGCCAGACCATATCCTTTGCTGTAAACCATTTCGCCATTTTTAATTATGCCCAATGCAAGGCCTGGTGAATTGTCTTGATTCCAGCGATCAAAAAGCGCATCAATGCTGGCTTGTTGTGAGGTGCTGAGTGAATCTGTGTTAGCTGAAGATATTCCCGTTGCTGTTAAAAACAACAGGAAAAACAAAGATTTGATAGGCGTCATAATGTCCCTTGTATTTGAGAGGCAAAGTGGTGATTGTTGATACTGAAAGCAGTATCTTAATCGAGTTCAGACAGAAGCAGGTGGCAGAAGTTTAGCTTTTGTATTAAATTTTATAGATGCTTTATAATGGTACTTTGGTTTTGATAGGAATGCTTGATATGAAGAATCTGATACTGATGGTGGGGCTGTTTTGGCAGGGCTTAACTTGTGCCATCACAACGAACACACATGAAATCAAAGTGACGACATATGCCGAAGGCATTCAAAGCCCTTGGGGCATGAAGTTTTTGCCAGATGGTCGTTTGCTGGTGACTGAAAAAGCAGGACAATTGCGCTTGGTCAGCAAATCTGGCGAAGTATCGAAAGCCATCAAAGTGAAGTTGCCGATTAAAAACAAAGGTCAAGGTGGTTTGTTGGATGTGGCTTTAGATCCAAGTTTTGCCACCAACCAAACGATTTACCTTTCTTACTCCAGAGACGAAGGTAAAGGTCAAGCGCGCACAGCTGTTGCCAAAGGCCAACTAACAGACAATAAATTGTCAAACTTGACTACCATTTGGCAACAAGCACAAAGCGAAAAGGGTGGTTACCACTTTGGTTCACGTTTGGTTTTTGATCGACAGGGTTATTTATTCGTAACCACCGGTGATCGCAACTATCAAAAAGAATCAGCCCAAGATTTAACCACTCATTTTGGAAAAATCATCCGCATTGACAGCAATGG
>JAUIHY010000112.1 GCA_030432115.1 Gammaproteobacteria bacterium
GAAGAATTCGGATTTATTCTGGTCAAATCTGGTGGACATTTAGAAATCAAGGATTTGGTGTTAGAAAACGCCTGTACTGATGGAGCAGAAAACGATAAACCATATGGTGGTGCAATCAACGTTAATGAAGGTGGCGTACTGAACGTATATCGCAGCCAGTTTAAAGGCAATAAAACATCAAATGATGGTGGTGCCATAGGCTCCAAGGGAATTTTAGGTGTTTATCATTCAAGGTTTGAGTCAAATGAAGCAGGTCAAGAAGGTGGGGCTGTATCATCAGAAAAAGTTGGGATAATTGAAAACAGTCATTTCTCACATAATTCAAGTTTTAATGGTGCAGGTTTGTATTTACTTAGTGAGGGCCCTCAGGAGTCAAGAATCATTGGCAATGAATTTTATGACAACGAAGCAGAACATGCTGGTGGTGGTATCTTTTTAGCCAACCCAGAACCCTTAGTTTTCGAACATAATTTTATCTGGAAAAATATCGCCTATATTGGTGGTGGACTTAAGGTGGTTTTGAGCAATAATGAATCAGAAATGGTGTTAAAAAGCTCCACAATCTATAACAACCAAGCCATTTATTTGGGCGGAGGTTTAGAGATTTCGAGTTTAGGTGACATTAAAATTCAAAATTTTACCATTGCAAAAAACAAAGCAGAATCTGGTGGTGGGATTTATGTAAAGAGTTCGAGTATAAAATTCATCCATGTGACTGCGGTACAGAATGAGGCCACTAATTTTGGTGAATTGAGTTTTGTCAATGAATTTGGAAGCCTTAACGCCATTGGATCAATTTTGACTTCTGACAACCCTCCAAATAGTTGTGCAGCAACCATCATCACAGGAACGAATAATTATGTTGATGACAGTTCTTGCGGTGGAGATTCTATTTTAACCCCCGCCCCTTTATCACCTTTACAACATTGGGGTGGCCCAACACCAGTGATGATGCCATTGGATTTGCCTTTGGTCGATAACTATGAATGTGATTTAACTGTAGACCAACGTGGGTTTGATCGGCCATCAGGTTCAGATTGCGATTTAGGAGCAGTTGAAGATAATTCAGACGTGATTTTTGCCGATAAATTTGATTCCTGGGATTAAAAGGAAACAGTTTATATACAACTGAAGGACAGAAATAGCATGTGCGATTCATAGACTTCAACTGTAAAAATTCAGACCTAATCTATCAGAAAGTGACAAAAACGGGTATCTGTCAGAATAGGTCTGAAATTTAATTATAAATCACTTACATCGTTTCTTTAGCCACTCCTTGTGCTTTTTAAGCTTTTCAGCTTTGATTTCTTTTTGTTCTTGCTTGCAATTTTTGATCTGAAACGAACCTGCTCTATAGAACTGTTTGCACTGTTTGATCCGCGTGCGGTAATAATCCCAAATATTCCTTTCTGTGGCTTTGTCATATCCAGGCTCTGGTTCAGGTACACAGTTTTTATCGCTGTTCACAGATGATGTGCTGTATTTATTGCTCGAAACCTTATTTTTAGGTGCTTTTGAACTCGACTTGATTTCCATTTCTTTGACGTTGTTGTCCTCAGCTTCCGGCTTATTTTCGGTGTAATGTGTGACACCATTTTCATCAACCCAAGTATAAATCTTAGTTGCAACAACAGGCTGAGACAAGCACATAAATACCATCAATATTTTTAGCTTCACCGAATCATCCTTATAAAAAAATGTCGCATTATAGAGGCTATGTTCAAGTTAGCAACTGGTATCAGAATACCAAATCAACAGCGCCAAAAGCAGCGATCAAAATCAACCTTAACGACCACAGCGCCACTTTGAGCATTTCAATGGCACATGATACAATCCCTCGCTAAATAAAAAAGCAGGGAATTTATGAACAAGACTCACCTTAAATGCATCGTTTCATTGCTGTTATTGGCAATGCCATTACTCGCTATCGGTGCTGAGGACGAAGCGCAAAGTGCCAGCCAATATGCAGGCACTTGGTTGTCCATTGTGCCGCCTTTGTTGGCGATTGCCATTGCTTTGTTATTCCGAAATGTGATTCCCGCTTTATTCATTGGTTTGGCGACTGGTGTGTGGATCATTGCTGATTTGAGCTTACAGGGATTCTTCTTGGCGCCTGTGCAAGCCTTTGAAACCTATGTGGTCAATGCTTTGGCTGACAAAGACCATGCTTCGGTGATTTTGTTTTCTTTGATGATTGGCGGCATGGTCGGCATCACTTCTCGCAATGGCGGCATGATCGGCATCGTCAACATCATCATCAAATGGGCCAACTCAACCAAACGCGCTTCATTGGCCACCATTGGCATGGGTATGAGCATCTTTTTTGATGATTATGCCAACACCCTGGTCGTCGGTAACACCATGCGTCCTGTGACTGATAAAATGAAGGTTTCCCGCGAAAAACTGGCCTATTTGGTTGATTCAACTGCGGCGCCGATTGCTTGTATTGCCCTGATCACCACTTGGGTGGGTTTTGAGGTTGGTTTGATTGATGATGCGCTCAAAGGCGTGGGCTATGAAGGTATGAGTGCCTATGCGGTGTTTTTGCAAACCATTCCCTACAGCTTTTACCCCATTTTGGCTTTGTTACTGACCATCTATATTGCCAGCACTGGTTTGGACTTTGGCCCCATGTACCACGCTGAGGTGCGCGCCAGAAACGCATCGGTCAGCTCTTTGGACAAAGACACCCATGCCGAAGAAGAAATCCAACCCATCGAGGACAAACCCCACCGCGCCATCAATGCCATTTTACCCATCATGATTTTGATCGGCTCTGTAATGGTGGGTTTGTACGTGACTGGCCATGATCCAGCTGTTGAAAACCAAAGTATCAAAGACATCGTCGGCAACTCGAACTCATACCAAGCTTTACTCTGGGGTTCTATGGCTGCTGTTTTGGTTGCGGCTTTGCTCAGTGTGGGCCAAGGCATCTTGACATTACAACAAACCGTCAATGCTTGGTACAAAGGTTTGAAAGCCATGATGTTGGCGATGACCATATTGCTGTTGGCTTGGTCTTTGTCAGCGGTGACCGAAACTTTGCAAACCAGTGCGTTTTTGACCTCTTTGATTGAAGATTCTTTATCAGTTCAATGGTTGCCTTTGATTATCTTTTTGTTGTCGGCTTTGACTGCATTTGCCACAGGTTCCAGTTGGGGTGCCATGGGTATTTTGATTCCTTTAGTGGTACCCATCGTTTGGAGTTTAATGGTCAGCCAAGGTTTTGCAGATGTTGAGCATCATTATTTATTGTATGTGACCATTGCCAGTATTTTGGCTGGTGCGGTATGGGGCGACCATTGTTCCCCCATTTCTGACACCACCATTTTATCGTCCATGGCCTCAGGCTGTGACCACATTGAACACGTCAGGACACAGATTCCTTATGCCTTCTTTGCCGGTGCATTTGCTTTGATTCTTGGCATCATCCCGGCCAGTTTCGGCGTATCACCTTGGTTGTCGCTTGGCATCTCGGCGGTGGGCATGTTCTTCGGACTCAAACTGTTAGGCAAAAAAGCATGACAAAAGATCGCTGGCTGCCTCGGGTGACCGTCGCCACCATTGTCGAAGATAACGGCAAGTTTTTGATGGTGGAAGAGGACATTCGAGGCAAAAAGACCTTGAATCAACCGGCAGGCCATTTGGAACCCAATGAAACATTAGAACAAGCGGCAGTTCGAGAAACCTTGGAAGAAACGGGTTGGCACATTCAGGTTAATCATTTGGTGGAATTTTCGCAATGGACCAGCCCCAGCGGTAAACATTATTTGCGCTCCTGCTTTGCCGGCACGGCTTTGTCATTTGATCCTGAGCAAGAACTGGATGAGGGCATCATCAGGGCCATTTGGATGACCCGAGATGAGGTCGCTGCTGAGTCACACCGCCTGCGTTCACCACTTGTATTGCACCACATTGACCACCATATCAAAGGCAAATCAACCGAATTAGATATATTCAGTTTTTACGACTGAAACACAACAACATGAAACAAAAAGTCATCATCGGCATGTCAGGCGGGGTGGATTCATCCGTCAGCGCCGCATTGTTACAACAACAAGGCTTGGACGTGGCCGGCATGTTCATGAAAAACTGGGAAGAAGACGACACCTCAGAAGTGTGCACCGCTGATGAAGATGTCAAAGATGCACAATCTGTTGCCGACCGTTTGGGGCTCAAATTGCATCGACGCAATTTTTCTTCAGAATACTGGGACCATGTGTTTGAAGAATTTTTAAGCGAATACAAAAAAGGCCGCACACCCAACCCCGACATCCTGTGTAACCGAGAAATCAAATTCAAAACCTTCTTAGACCATTGTGACGACTTGGGTTATCCCATGATGGCCACTGGCCACTATGTGCGCAAAGACGAAAAAGATGGTGAATTTTTCTTGCTCAAAGGCATAGACAACAACAAAGACCAAAGCTATTTCCTTTACGCCATCAACCAGTATCAATTGTCACGTTCTTTGTTCCCTGTAGGCGAATTGGAAAAACCCGAAGTGCGTCAAATCGCCGAATCTTTGTCACTGTCAACATTCGACAAAAAAGACTCAACCGGCATCTGTTTTATCGGCGAAAAACGTTTTCAAGACTTTTTGTCACAATACCTCAAACCCAACCCAGGTGACATCGTCACACCCGATGGCAAAAAAATTGGCCAACATTCTGGGCTGATGTATTACACCATTGGTCAACGACAAGGGCTGGGCATCGGCGGTGTGCGTGACGCCTTGCCAGAACCTTGGTTTGTGATTGCCAAAGACCACAAAAAGAATCAGTTGATTGCTGGTCAAAGCGACCAAAATCACTTGATCATGGATGATGCATTGACCGCTTCACAAGTGACTTGGATTTCAGGCAAAGCACCCGAACTGCCCTTTACATGCCATGCCAAAATCCGCTACCGCCAAGCCGATCAAGCCTGCACCGTCACGGCCATTGATGAACAAGGGTTTATCACTGTCCATTTTGACCAAGACCAACGCGCCATCACCCCCGGCCAATCCATTGTATTTTACGATGGTGAAGTGTGCCTCGGTGGTGCCATTATTGAAGATTCCAATAAACTCACATCAACTTGCGAATTGAAAACATCATGAGAGACCAAACCATAGCCCTCGCCGCCGTTTACCAAGCCGCCTCATTGGCCCACGAATTGGCCAATTCTGGCGAAATCCGCGACCCCAAAGGTTGGGAAGCCAGCTTGAATAGCCTGTATAAATTTGATGCAGCCAGCACCGAAGACGTGTTCAATAACGACATGTCAGGTTTGGCCATGGGGTTGAACGCCTTGATCAAATCATTCAATAAAGACGCGCACTATATGAACATCATCAAATACACCATCACCTTGCTCACGCTACAAAACAAGCTGAACACACGCAGCCAAATGTTGGACCAAATCGGCCAAGGTTTGAGCGGTTCTAAAGTTCTGCAAACCAGTGATGAGCCATTGAATGATGCCGTGATAACCAAATTGGCGAATATTTATTCACAAACCATCAGCCAAATGCAGCCTCGCGTGATTGTGGCTGGCCAGCCTTTTCATTTAAAGAATCCGGCCACCACAGAAAAAATCCGCGCCGTATTGTTGGCCGGAATCCGTGCTGCCATGCTGTGGAGACAGGTGGGTGGAACACAATTACAACTGCTGTTCAAACGCAAAGCCTACATCACTGAAGCCAAATCACTACTGAGAATCTGATATGAAATACTTGCTGTTTTTATTGTTACTTCCCACGTTAACGATTGCTGAAGAAAAAAAATCTGGATTAAGCGCTGAAAACATCCATGATTTAACCGTGATGCTGACGCCAGCTGAAACAAAAAAACAACAAGTGGCAATGACGCTAAGCAAAGAATGGCATACCGGTCTGAATAAATTCTTAGCCGAAACTGAAGACCCTTATTTGTTGTCTTTGGCACTGTTTCGCATGGTCAATGACGACAGCATGTCTCAAGGTATTCGCACCCTCAAAGGCCAAGATAAAAAACCCTCCAATTTGCCTGCCGAACAAATCGCCAAAATGGTCAATGATTTGGTTGGAAACGCCAAGCAATTGCGTCCAGAAACCATAACCCTTTTGGATGGCATTTGCTTTTATCCAAGCGTCCTGCCCTACTGTGACAAATCTATGATGATCAATTCACGGTTAAAGCATGACAGACTCAATCTGAACAGCTATCTCCAACCATTGACACTTTCTATACAGGAAAAAGACCAAGAAAAAATCACCAAACTACTCAACTTGATGGAAAAAGCCGCCTACAGTGACATGCATTTATATTTGCTACCCAGTTTTCAACATGCCATCAAAAACTATGCCACAGCCACCCCCATGCCACAAGAAGTGGTGGATAATGAACTGGCCTTTTACCAAAAATTGAAATCACCCAGCGAGGAAGCCAAAGCCAGTCGAAAAAAACACATGCGCGAAGAACTGATGTATCTAATCGAAGCCACCACAGTCATGAGCTTTTCCACACCAAGTTTTCGCGCGCTGGTAAATTTTTGTCAAGAAAATAAGCAGTTCCAAAGTCAATGTATTCAGATTGCAGACATCATGATAGAAAAAAGCCGCGATGAAATCAGTACAATGATTGGCTACAACATCAAGGAATCAGTTTTTAATGCCCTAAACAAACCAGAGGCCGCCAACAAAGTCAAAACGCAGTTAAATGCTTACAAAGAAAAGCGTCAATGTTTGTTGGATTACATCAACCAGCACCGCTTCGACGATGTGCCCAAAGGCATTGAATTAGACCGCATACGCAACAACCCCATGCACACCGAGTTCGAAAACTTCATCAAACAGACCGAATACCTATACGCCCAAAGAATTGACCAAACAGACATCAAAAACCCCTCGTATTGTTTGGCTGAATAAATACGCCCAGTAAAGCGACTATAACTCCCAATAAACGTTTTTTTAAGCAGCTGATGATACAATATTGAATCAAAGTCATTAAAGCAACCGCACATGAAAACGATAATACTTTTGAGTTTCCTTTTGTTCATTCAAGCAGCCCATTCTGGCTATGAAGTCACAACCGACCCGATTGATCCTAAAGCAGGAGATGTCATAACGATTAATAGTTGGGTTTTTTGTCCTCAATCTGCCGCCACTGAAAATATCGATGGTGACTTGTTTTCAATTGAATTAGAAGGTTCAAACACCCTAAACATCACATCCTTTTATGACTATAACGTCGGCTGTATCATGGCACCACCCGTCCCTATTGGCTTTGAAATTGGACCATTGGATGAAGGGACGTACGATTTAAGCGTCGCTTATCAAGCACTGGATAACATGATACCGGTTGGTAACCCGACAACAGGCTTCAGCTTCAGTTTCCAAGTGGGTCCAGCACCAGCTGGGGGATCGCCACAAGTGGTTAATTTCAGTTCAAATTTCACTTTGACCTTTATGGTTGCAATGATAATTTTGTTGGCATTTTATTTTCGAAAAACACAGCGTTTTGAAAACAAATAAAAACGCACCTAAAAAC
>JAUIHY010000113.1 GCA_030432115.1 Gammaproteobacteria bacterium
CCATCTTTATTGAACAGCAACGCGGCACCTTGAAAATGTCTGGCTGGGTGGCCAAACCGAACTGGAACCGTGCCCAACCCGATCGACAATTCTTCTACATCAATGGCCGCATGATCAAGGACAAATTGGTCGGTCATGCCATCAGACAAGCCTACCAAGACGTGTTGTTTCATGGCCGTTTTCCAGCCTTTGTGTTGTACTTGGACATGGACCCTGAACTGGTCGATGTCAATGTTCATCCCACCAAACATGAAGTCCGCTTCCGCGATTCACGATTGGTGCATGATTTTATTTTTGGTTCGATTCACCAATCTTTGGCCGAAACCCGTGTTGGACAAGTACAAGAAGCCCAAAACCAAAACCCACAAGCTGATTTTTCGCAGGCGCAAGGTCATTTGCACATGCCGCAAACCGGCGAAACTCAGAGTCACTCATTTCCTCATCATGGCAGCGGTCAGTTGGGTGGTGGCTATCCTGGCAGTGCCACGATAAATTCACAAGCGAACGATCAAAGTGCTGGATTTGACTACCTACAGGCAGCCACTCAAGGCAGCGATGCACTGCCACCATTCCCGAGCAGCGATGCTAACAACCCTTTCAATGCGCATGAAAATGTGCCCGCTGACATGCCGCCTTTGGGTTATGCCAAAGCACAAATCCATGGCGTTTTTATCATTGCTGAAAATGCCCACGGTATGATAGTGGTCGATATGCATGCCGCCCATGAGCGCATCACCTACGAGCGCATGAAGACCAAGTTCGCTGAAGATGCATTGAAAAACCAAAAGCTTTTGGTGCCCATTCAAGTGAATGTCTCAGAACGTGAGGTTATGGCTGTTGAAAATCACCAAGACTGGTTCGCCAAACTAGGCTTTGAAGTCACTGTCGCTGGCAGTGAAAGCGTGGTGATTCGAAAAATTCCTGCCTTATTGGCCAATGCAGATGTAGAGAATTTAATCAAAGACGTACTCAGCGAAATCGTCGCTTTGGGTTCCAGTCAAAAAATCGAGGCCGCAGTCAATGAAATCATGTCCACTATGGCCTGTCACGGCTCGGTACGCGCCAACAGGCAATTGTCCATCATGGAAATGAACGCCTTGTTGCGTGATATGGAAAACACCCTGCGATCAGACCAATGTAACCATGGCCGACCGACTTGGGCACAACTGGATATGAAACAATTAGATAAACTGTTTTTAAGGGGACAATAATGAATACCATGTTGAAAAGCCAAATGACGACATATTTTAAGAAAATTGACAAAGTGGCCAATATCATTCGCATTGTTTTGGTATGGAGTTTTCTTTTAGGGCTTTTTGCCTTTTCAAAAAAATTAATCAATGTCAGTACCATTGAATTATTTTTGAGTGTGGCTGTGCTGTATTTATTGGTGTCAAATCAAGCCAATAACCTGAAACAAAAAGCCATTGTTCGACATCTGACAGATGCCACAGAAAACAATCAATAGCATGACAAACAAAGCCATATTCCTGATGGGCCCCACCGCAGCGGGTAAAACCGATGCGGCGATCCTGTTGCACCAAAAATACGGCGGCGACATCATTTCAGTGGATTCGGCTTTGGTTTACAAAGGCATGGACATTGGTACTGCCAAGCCTGATGCCGAAACATTAAACCTAGCACCCCATGCTTTGGTCGATGTTTGCCAACCCTGGGAACCCTATTCTGCATCGAACTTTTGCAGCGATGCCAAAACTTTGATGAATCAATCAATCATCTCAGGACGCACCCCCATTCTGGCAGGCGGCACCATGCTCTATTACAACGCCTTACAACACGGTCTGTCGAATTTGCCTGAAGCCGATCCTGACATTCGCGCACAAATCGAAACCATTGCCAATAACAAAGGCTGGGCACATGTCCACAGCTTATTGGCTGAAGTCGATCCCCAAAGTGCCGAGCGCATCAACCCCAACGACCCGCAGCGCATTAATCGTGCTTACGAAGTATTCCTCGCCACCGGCAAAACCATGACCCATTGGTACGCACAAGACCAAGGGCAGAAATTGGACATGGATGTGTTGAAAATCATCATTTCACCCGAAGACCGCAGTGTCTTGCATGAACGCATTGCCTTGCGCTTCGAAATGATGATTGAACAAGGTTTCTTGGATGAAATGAAAACCTTGATGGCCGAACCCAAAAATCACCCCGAGCTGCCCTCCATGCGGTCAGTTGGTTACCGACAAGCCTGGGAGCATTTGGAAGGAAAGACCACATTCGATGATTTCAAATTCAAAGCCATCGCCGCCACAAGACAATTGGCCAAACGCCAACTGACCTGGCTGCGCAAAGAAGAAAATGCGATTTGGTTGGATCCGATGAAGCCCGACTATCTGGATGCCTTGAATCGTCGGGTTGAGCCGTTTTTGTCTTGGTGATCAAGAAGACAGTTTGGCTGCCAACCAATGTCGCGAAAAAATCACATCTCTTGAAACCGTTGCCTCAGACACTTCAGTCATTTCAGCAGTTTCAGTCAGGGTGAAACCAATCACACAGTGGAGCTTGAATGACTGTGCCTGTCTTGCGTGCAACTGGGTCAACTCTTCCAATAACAACAACATCTGATACAAAGAATGATCTGCTGAAATGTGTGCTTTCTCTGTTGTTGCTGCACCCAAGTTAGGCGACCGTTTGAGCGCCAGTTTTTTACGAAGTAAATCAACACATGTATTGTGTATCACCTGGTTTGCGAGGTTGAAAAACGCCACTCGATCTTTGGGAGGGTTCAGTTGCACTGCACTTTGAATCCGCTGGTAAGATTCATGAACCACTTCATGGGGATTGATGCTCAGCCCCTGAACCTTCCTGTGTGCTTGTGTGGCGATGGATACCAATCTTTGATAGGCCATTTCGATGACCTCCTTGCCCGCAACAGGGCTTCCAGCTTGCCAATCTTGTAACTTGATTGTAAATTGACCTTGGTCTTCTTGTGCATTATTATCCATACGAATCCGCATACAAAAAAGTGATATGGGAAACAAAAGTATAGTCGATTTATTCAACGAATGTTATGAGCTAGATCAAGAGCAACAAAAAGAAATCATCTCAGCCTTGAGTACACACTCACCCGAGCAGGCCGCTGAGTTAGAAAAATTATTGGCAGCAGAGCCCTCGCGTTATGGTTTGGGACAGCCAACACGGTCACTCGAAACGATGGCCAACACCATCCCCAATCAAGTGGGAGCATACCGCATCACCAACATCCTTGGCATCGGCGGTATGGGGATGGTCTTGCTTGGCCACCGCAAAGACATCGATCTGACGGTGGCCATCAAGTTGGCGCACATCAGCCACCAAAACGAAGCCACCAAACTGGCCCTTGAACAGGAAGCCAAAGTCCTCGCCTCACTCGAACACCCCAACATCGCATCCATCAAGGACTGGGGCTATCTTGACTCACTGGGTCACTACATCGCCACAGAATTCATCGATGGCCAAAACATCAAACAGCATTGTGACTCACAACACTTAAACGCGATTCAAATCATAAAACTGTTCATCAAAGTCATCAAAGCCGTGAGTCATGCCCACAGTCGCTTGGTGCTTCATCGAGACATCAAACCGAATAACATCATGGTGACTGCCGATGGTGAGCCCAAACTGATTGATTTTGGCGTCGCCAAAGTACTCAGTTCGATTCACGCCAGTGAAGAACAGACCATCAGCGCAGGCCTAACCCCATCCTATGCCAGTCCTGAACAACTTGAAGGTCAATCATTGAGCATCAAAAGTGATGTTTATTCTCTCGGCCTGGTATTGCAGGAACTGCTGTTTGTGCATTCACAAGAAAGCAAGTTAAAACCAAAGCGAAACATTGAACAGCAATTACAACAAGCCCGACAACACAACAGAAGCCAATGGCACGGCCTGAGCAAACAAGCCATTGTGGATCTCGCCATCATCATCAAAACCGCCACTGCAGAAGACCTGAACTTGCGCTACAACAACACAGAAGACTTTGCCAGCGATCTCAATGCCATGTTGTTACAAAGGCCGATCAAGGCTCGAAGATCAAGTCTTTGGTATCGGTTTAAAAAGCTATTATCCAGAAACAAGCTAACCGCTGTTTTTTCCGGAGGGACGTTGATGATCGCATTGGTTGGTTTTACTTTTGGTGTGTGGAATTTTATTCAGGCATCGAAAGCCAATGATTTGTTAATAAAAAAAAATCAAGATCTGGAGTTATATTCTGACTTTCAAACCAAAACTTTCCGTTTGATGGATATAAACTCGGGAGGTGACCCAAAGCTCAACATGGAACAGTTTCTTGAGCAAGCCACTCAAATTTACTATGAAGAAAAAGATGTGGACTCAGAGCGGATGGCATGGCATGGCCGATCGTTGGCTTCAATTTATACGAGTTGGGGTATGTATGAAAAAGCATTGGTGGTTTTGGAAAAAGCTTTACATCATGCTGAACTCAGTTCAACCAAACACGATGATGTCAGTCTTTTGACTGAAAGAGCATTAACTTTCTCAAATAACAAAGCATTTGCAGAAGGTATTACAGTGGCTAAACAAGCTCTAACTGTAATTGAGAATTATCCAGAAACAAAATGGCGTCGTGATGTTGTCCTGATTGCGCTTAGCGGCAATTATGAGTCGGCTGGTTTTTATGAAGAATCGATAAAAACGCTGGACTTTATCATTTCAGAACCTCAAGGAAATCCTATTTACCAGGCATATGCCTACAGCTTTAAAGGGACCTCTTTAAATAGTTTGTATCGGTTCAAGGAAGCTTTAGAGACAATCAAGTTGTCCATACCATTATTTTTAGAGCGATATGGTGAAGAGTCAGCTCAAGTTTTCACCGCTCAAGCTAAGATTTTTTTTGCTGAAGTTAAGCAAAATCCAGCGAACTTTGATGAAGAAACGGCAGAAAGTATATTGCAAAAATTTGAATCTTTATTCCTTCCTGATGACCCATCTATCGCAGCGCTATTTTCTGCTTTAAGTGAGGTCTATTTTTTAAGCGGCTTGTCAGAAAAGGCCTTAAATTATCAGGAAAAAGGAAATGAAATTTTCAAAAAGGAAAGTGAAACGCTTGCAGATTTTAACATTGGTAACATCAAACTGGCAGAATATCACTTTTACTCAGGCCAAATTAACTTAGCAAAAACCATCATTGATTCAATTCAAACCGAAGATTTACATATGCTATCAAATGCTGAGCAAACGAAATATCATTTATTCAAGGCGGCCATTGCATTATATCAGGGAAATCAAGAGAAAGCCGATAACCAGCTAAATTCAGTGAAACAAATGACAGACTATCGGTTGTTGGATGATGTGATGTCACATCTCCACTTCCGTATGGCTCAATCTAAAGCGTTAAAAAACCAATGGGAAGATTGTGTAACTGTGGCGAAAAAAGCGCACATTTTGGCAAAAAACATTTACCCAAAAACATGGCAATTACCCAACGCCTACCGCTACCTCGCTGACGTTTGCCAATTAAAACTCGAAGGCAAACAGCCGGATAAGAACAGTTTTCCTTACCTACAAGCCTTATTGGACTCTCCATGGAAACAGGAAGCCGTGTTGACCACAAAAATTTTGAACGCTGAATAAAGCAAACGCATCAGTGCCAAGGACGGTACATTTACAATAATCATTGGTTCACCCGTCATTTTTTTATCAAATAAGTGAGGTGATTTGATACCACTTTCCGACTGATGGTTTGGTGTGCTTGAACAGTCAGGTCATGTTGATACCGGTAGCAAAAGACAGCCTTCCACTGCTCAATCACACCACCTATTCCAAGTTCATTCTGAGCAGGATTACAGCAAACAGAACCACATCAAAGTATTTTTTCAAAAAAACGAAAAAACTTGAGGGATTTAATCAAGCACATACGACTTATAACTTAGAATAAATTCTCAAAAAACTGATGCTACAAAAAACATGGAGAAAAACTCATGAGAAAAGTGATTGTTTTATTGTTGATTTTCATAACACTTCAAGCGCTGGCAGCGCCGCAAATGGCAGTGGAAATCAATCCGAATCCGCCGGCACCCGGTGAAACCGTAGATGTGCAGATTGCATTAACTAATACAGGCAATTCATCAACAGGGAATTTGACTGTTGAATTGGTTTGGCCTCAATTTTTGAATGGAAATGTTTCTGGTCAAATTGGAGGCGGGTCTTGCTCGGGTTCTTGTAGCACCGGGGAAATTTTTCTTTGGAATATGTCTGATTTGGGTAACTTGTCACCGGGTCAATCACAGTTGATTGGTGTTAATTCATCGGTAAACGGAAATCCGGCAGATGGAACCGATATAGATTTTATTATTCGCTTGTATGAAAATGGCTCTTTGAGGCAAACCATTAACCAGACCATAACGGTTGAATCGGGAAGTGATTTGGATTTGGCTGTTGATCCACAAACTGATCCTGTGGCACCTGGAGCGAACTTGGTTTATAACCTGACTTATGGGAATCACAGCAGTTCACAGGCGACTAATGCCAATTTGAGTTTTCCCTTGCCTGCTGGCACCAGTTTTGTTTCAGCCACGGGTGGCGGTTTTTTAAATGGTTCAGTGGTTGAATGGAATTTGGGTACTTTGCCAGCAGGAAGCAACGGCCATCAGCAAGTGACTTTGGCCATAGATGGTGGTTTGGGTGATGGTGAACAACTGGTTATTGATTCCGCTGAATTGACAGCCACGATTGATTTTCTATCTCAATCCGTTCATGGCATGGCCACAAGCCATGTTAAAACTGATGAACCCTTGCAATTCAGTATAGAAATCAATCCTGACCCTGCAGAACAAGGTGAAACTTTTGATGTTCAACTGAAAGTGACTAACACGGGTGTTGTCAATGAAGATTTGTCTAGACTGTTGTTTCAATGCCAAAATTATCACGAACAATATTTCTATTCGACAGGAGGTGCAGTCAATGCAACTTCATGCAGTGGAGGTGAGTTTACATACTGGGATGATGTGGCGTTGGCTGTCCTACCCCCGGGTGAAAGCTTGGTTGTTTCCACAAATTCTCGCATAAATTCCAATGCCTTGTCTGGGCGAATCATACCTTTTGAGGCCATGTTGTATGTTGATGGTGTTTGGCGCAACAGCATTTCGCACAGCATTGCAGTGAATGATGACAGCGGCTTGGATTTGGCTGTTGATCCACAAACTGATCCTGTGGCACCTGGAGCGAACTTGGTTTATAACCTGACTTATGGGAATCACAGCAGTTCACAGGCGACCAATGCCAATTTGAGTTTTCCCTTGCCTGCTGGCACCAGTTTTGTTTCAGCCACGGGTGGCGGTTTTTTAAATGGTTCAGTGGTTGAATGGAATTTGGGTACTTTGCCAGCAGGAAGCAACGGCCATC